>SVQL01000006.1 GCA_015065365.1 Oscillospiraceae bacterium
CATCTGTGCGAGCATATTCTCAATAAAAATTCCGTATCCCACGGTGGGATCATTGATCAGCACGTGCAGTTACCATATTCCGCTTCGCTCCATGGCAAGCTTGCTTTGCAAGCATTGCGCGCCGACGAGCGGAGTGCATCGCACCAAGCGGTAACGCTTGCACCGCAAAGGAGTATAATGGGCTACCGCTCAGGAATGTGGTGGGTAAAGGACAACAGTTTTTAACTAAAAATTCATATTTCTTTGCATTACCAATTTTTATCTTCGTAAGGCGTGTCTTCAACACCATTAGATTGAAGCTTTGCAACCATACGGTCAAGCTTGCCTTTCCAAAGCTTTTTAAACCAATTTGTGTTGCCAAACCACTTTACAAGAGTAGGGCTGATTGCATAGTATGTACGAATGAACAATCTTCCGTACCAAGTAGATCCGAGCGTGTCATCACGATAACGACGAAGCGTCCATACCTGCGGACAATCGTAAGAGCCGTATACACAAGTTGCAATGTAGCAGCCAGCATTTTTCTTTACGGTTGGACGATTAGGAATAACATAACTAGGATTAATTTCTTTGATTTTTTCGTGATATCCCATCATCTCGTCAATAAGTTTCTGCCTAAATTCAGTCGTTAAAGTAAATTCTCTTGAATAACCACCGTTTCTATATGTGTAGGAACAGGAATCTACCACATTTTGTATAATCAAAATTAAGTTTTTATATCGTCCAACATCTGATTGCTTATCATCATCACACAAATCTATTGCCGCTTTAAGTATCATTATACATGACGCACAGCGTTCTGTAAATGTTTCCCAAATGTGTTTTGATGGATGCTCCGAGTGTTGGTAATCTTTGGTGATGACATTTTCCCATGCAGAGCAAACAGCGTCATTCATCAAAGAAGCTACTTTTTTGTAAAATTCAGTAGAAGCGACACCACATTTTTTTAACAGCAGCAATAAATACTGCGCTGTCATTTTTATATTATCTAAAATATCAGACGAATTTTCTCTAGAAGGATACTCGGCAAAATTATTACAACATAGTTTTATTAAAGCAGTTGATAATGCTGATATCTCAATAACTGCTTCTGTTTTGATTTCTTTAAGCTTATCCGCGGGGGCATTGTCAATTGCTTTGGTAAAACAATTAACACTTTCTTCTATTCGAATTTTTCGCAAAGTTGATTGCCAACCGGCTGCTTTTCCTTTTAAAAACCAAGCTCTATAATATGTTGGATCTATCTCAATTATCTTGTTGCAGTATATTTCCGCTTCTTTCTTGTTCCCGGCATCATACGCATTTTCAGCCATAGTATAATAGTTATCGATTTTAGAGGAATCATCCACTCTGACGGTTCCCGTGACCTCCACTGTCCCCTCAATCATCATTTTCTTGGCTTCTTCAACAGAATATTTTGTTCCGCACGGTTGGCATACAAAAAATCCGTCCTGCTTTACAAGGTCTGTGCTTCCACACATTTCACAAGTTAATTGTTTCATGGTTTCCTCCGTATTTATAATCTTTTTTGTCCTTTAACCGTAATTAAATATCTTATCTCACCTGTATCCGAAGGCGTTGTTTCAATAATACATCCACCATCAAGAGCTTTTTGTATTAGAACGGGTGTAATTCCTTGTATCTTTAACAATCTTTTTCTCGTGACGGGAACTCCAAACGAAAAGTTAATTAACAATTTATACAATTCATCCATTTTTTACGTCCCCCTCTTCATAAAAATCACATTTTGCCGCAGAACTGCACTTGTCCTTCCAAACAGGAGATTGTTCATTTGTGCAATATCGGTTAGGTGCTTTTCCTACTGCAAAAATACAACGAGAAGGATGCCTACGCTTACCATCAGATTTTAACGTTACCAGGTGTGCAGGACATCCCTGCATATCTCTTACTCTTGCCATAAAAACCTCATTTCAAAATTTTGCACTTTTTATTTCGCTCAGTAAGTAATGTATTAATCTCTACAACAAGTGTCTTCTTATCCACCGCCGTTTTCATTTCCTCAACCTTGGCTGTGATTCTTGATTCCAAGTCACCCAGCTTTTCGTGGCTCATCGGGTCGCTAAAACGGACTTGTTCGGCAAGCTTTTTGAGTGCCGCTTTGGTTTCAGCGTCTGTTTCAGTTTCAACAAGAATTTCAATATCGGTTTGCAGGAATTGGATAAATACACGCTTTACCTTGATTTTTTCCTCTACACGGTTGATTTCCTTTGCGCCCGCCTGACCTGCAATAACACACAGGGCAGAGATATCAAGGATAATTACGCATATCACAACTGCCAACCATGCGGGAAGCGTCGGGAAGATCATAAAGACCGCAAAGGCAATCAGTTGAATGATCAGATAAGTTATTCCAACGTGAACAACGGGAATGCCAAGGAATTTGCTTTTCAACGTATCCTTTTTACCAAAGGCAATCTTCCACAATGGAATTTGTACTGCAAAGGCTACAACCGCGAAAACGTATGCCGCAAAGAACGTGGCAGTTTTTTCGGTAGGGATTACAAATGCAATGACGTTAAATAAAACAAATACAATACCAAGGGCAAGATAAGACTTTAAATTATTCTTTTTCATTGCTTATCCCCCTCTCTTTGTACCGCATTTGGGGCAGAACTTACCGGGGCGCTCAAATTGATAGCCGCAATTTCTGCAAACATTATCGGGAATAGCTACCTTTGTTCCGCACTCGTCGCAAAATGCCGCGCCAGGTGTAAGCTTTGCACCGCAATTTTCACAGAAAGTAGATGGACAATCGGGGACGCCTGTCCCTACAGGTTGCGTATCTGTTCCGTTAAACGCCGTATTGACCGCGCCGCCGACCATATTGGCAATGCCACCCCCAACACCAGCCATCATACCGAGACCAATTCCCATATTTGTGAACTGTCCCGCACCTTCGTTTTTAGCAGCGTCTTGCGCAACGTCGAATCCGCGCTCTTGCTGATAGGTATATCCTTCTTGTGCTCGTTTGGTAGCCTGTGCCTGAGAGTCGATAACAACCTTTTGAGCTTCTGTTTGTGCGTGAATGATATCAGTCTGCTGTTGTAACTTGGCTTCGGCAATATCCGCGTACTGACGGAAGTGTAACTCCTTAAAGCGTTCGTATTGAGGATCTCCGTCGGGTTTTACAATAGTAGTAACGTAGAAACGACTGAGATTGATGCCGTATTCAAGGAAATCATCGATCAGTTTTTCGTGTATATCATTTGAAAAGACTTCCAACTGCTCGTCAATTTCAAAAATGTTGATGGCGTTCTGTCGCATTGTCTGCGCCATATAGGTCTTGACCTTGGTCATCAGTACCGCGCGGAAATACGTAACAAGACTTTGACGGTCAAGATAGTTTTCCGTACCGACAAGCTTGATGAGAAGCTTTCGGGAATCCTCAACGCTGAGTGTCATTTCTCCCGATGCGCCAATGGAGATCGGAAACTTATAGGTTGGTTCTACGTACTGAACCTTAGAGTCTGTACCCCATCGGATTGCCATCTGTTCGGTTTTGTTTATAAAATAAACCTCACAATGGAACGGTGTCTGTCCACCCGTAGGAATATTGATTATTCTACGTAGCAGCGGAATGTTCTGCGTTTCAAGCGTGTGTCGTCCGGCACCGAACAAGTCGAGTGCTTGACCATTGGCAAAGAACACCGCTTCTTGCGATTCGTGGACAATCAGTTGCGAAGTCGTATTAAAATCTTCGCACGGATGCTTCCATATAAAGGTGCTATTGTCGCCTTCATATTTAATAATATCGGCTATTGCCATAGCGTTCTCCTTTTCAAAACATATATAGGCTATTTATAGCTCATATTGTATCATATATAGCCCATCTTGTCAAGCGTTTTGGGCTATAATTAGTCTAAAAATCACGAAGGAGGGTATAATATGGATATGTATACGGCTGTGAAAAACAGAATTTTGCAATTGCTTGGTGAAAAGAGAATGTCAATACACCGCCTTGCGATGGAATCGGCTGTCGCGCCATCGTCTATAAAAAATATACTCTATGGAAAAAGTCAAAATCCCGGAATCGTTACATTAAAGATGCTTTGCGACGGATTTGGGATAACGATCGTTGAATTTTTTGACACTGAAGAATTCAGAAATTTAGAACAGGAAATTCAATAAAACAAGGCAATCTCATCAACTTGGATGAGATTGCCTTGTTATTATCCTACCTTTGCCATCGGCATTTGCGCAGCGTTCAGCATATTCTCAATGAAAATACCGTACCCCGTGGTGGGATCATTTATCAAAACGTGTGTTACCGCTCCTACAAGCTTGCCGTTTTGGATGATGGGGCTGCCGCTCATTCCCTGCACTATTCCGCCGCTCTTGTCAATAAGATTTTTGTCCGTCACCTTTACGGTAAAGCACTTATTTGACGTAGAGCCCGTCTTTATATCCGAAATTTCTATTTCGTATTTTTGAGGTGTTGTTCCCTCAAGAGTTGACAAAATATACGCCTTTCCGTTTTGAAGCTCGTTTTTCGTTCCGATAATCAATTTTTGCGTACAGCCCTCGGGTAATGTCGCAAATGCTCCAAACACGCCCCATTCGGTATTTTTAAGAAGCGTTCCCGTCTTGGGCGCGCTGAAATATCCCCTGACCTCACCGGGGGAGCCCGAAAGTCCTCTTACGACTCCGCTGATAGTAACACCCACAACAGAACCTCGTTGCATTGGTATCAGCTTGCCCGTGGACGCATCGCATATGCCGTGTCCGAGTCCGCCGAACGACATGGTTTCGGGCACAACGTAAGTCACAGTTCCTATTCCCGCGCCGCTATCCTTGACGTACATACCCGTCTTATACCTTCCGTCCTCGGCACATCTTACCGGTGTAAGCTCTGTATCCTTGGTTTTTCCGTCGCGCGAATACGTCACTGTAATACTCTTGCCCGCGTTCTTCTCGGCTATATCAGTAAGACAGGTAGCATCGGTAACAGCTTCACCGTTGATTTTTACGATTACGTCACCGGGAACTATTCCCGCATCTTTAGCAGGACATTTTTTAGCGCCGTCGGTCTTTATATCGCAAAGCTCTGTCACCACAACGCCATCGGTCATAAACTTAACGCCAAAGGGCATACCGCCGACGTAAAGCGCAAGTCCCGCGTAATCGTTCCCCGGCTTTGCCGCAAGAAGCGAATCTGACGAACCGCCGCCGAGTATCGGATAGGAGTTTGAAAATCCACCGACGTATACAGAGTCAGCCCGTACGTCCGATGCGCTTGACAAAAGTCCGCCGAACACCGAAAAAGCAAGGAGCAACGCTAACGCGCATTTCAATACTTTTTTTGCCATAATTTTCCCTTTCTCATTTTATTTTGCGGTTTTTTCCGCTTTATTATGTTGCGTTGTCCTGCTCTTTAAAATACGATGTAATATTGCGATTATAAACCATATTTTCACCGCTTGGGAAAATATTTTTTAACTCGTATACTGAAATATCCTTTGTTCTTGTCAACCGTAAATTTTTTCTTTTTTCACGCCTGCTTATTGACATTTTTTTCATAAAGTGATATAATTAGTTAGTTTTCTAACTAATTATTTTTTGGAGATAAAAAGCATGAAAAAACACGTTTGCAGACCGCCCGAAAGAGCGGAGCTCAGCGATAATCCCGTAAAGCTTTGCAATGAAATTGCAAGGATATTCCGCGCGAGAATGAGAGAAAGCTGTGACATCGACGGCGTTCTCTCCCAGCCCGGCGCACGCCTTGTTCTCTCGCTTCTGGCGATCGAGGACGGTCTTAGCCAGCGCTCTCTTGCCGAGCGCACGCACCTGCGCGCGCCCACGGTAAGTGTTATAATAAAGAAAATGCTTGATGAGGGCTACGTCACGCTTAAGGGCGACGAGGCGGATATGCGCGTAAACCGCATATATCTTACCGAGCTCGGTCGCATAACAGACAAGAAAACTATCGAGCGCATTAAGGAAACCGACGCGATAGCGCTTCGCGGTGTGAGCGACGAGGAATGGCAGACACTCATGCTCCTGCTTGGCAAAATTCGGTCGAATCTGCTTGAGGAAAAGGAGGAAAGCTAAACCGTGCGCAGAATTTTTAAATATTTAAAAAAGTACTCTCTTTTAGCAATTATTTCTCCCCTTTTGATGATAGGAGAGGTAACGGCAGACCTTTGCCTTCCCCGTCTTATGACGGTCATCGTTGACTGCGGTATAGGAGCCGGCGGCGACGTTTCCTCGTCCGCGCTCGGTCGTACCGTCATGCGCATACTCTACGGCGAGGGACAGTACACCTCTATGCAGGTCATTATAACCTTCGGCGTGCTCATGCTGCTCATCGTTCTCGTCGGCGGATTTTTCGGTGTGCTTTGCGCGTACACCGCCGCAAAGGCATCGCAGGGCGTGGGTGACGATATAAGACGCGATGCTTACGCGAAGGTCATGTCACTCTCGATTGAGCAAACAGACAAGTTTACCACCGGCTCGCTTGTCACTCGTATGACAAACGACATCAGCATGATAATAGAATTCGTTGAAATGTTTTTGCGTATGCTCGTGCGTTCACCAATGTTCTTTATCGGCGGTCTTATTATGTTACTCTCGCTTGATTTGAGCTTTGGAACGGTGCTTCTTTGCGCCTTCCCCGTAATGGTGATAATGCTTGCTCTCGTTCTCGGCCGCGCTGTCCCTATGTTCAGCGCTATACAGAAAAAGCTTGACCGTCTTAACTGCGTAGTTCAGGAAAACGTAACGGGAGCCAGAGTTATCAAGGCTTACGTCAAGGAGGACTACGAGGGAGAACGCTTCGAGGCGGCAAACTCCGATCTGCGCGATACCAATATTAAGGTAGGTCGCATAATGGCGGTTATGAACCCCGTGCTTACCGTCGTAATGAATGCGGCTATTATCGCCGTTATCTACATAGGCGGCTGGCAGATACAAAACGTCGGAGGTACGGGAATGACCGCAGGTACGATAATGGCGGCTATTACCTACATCACGCAGGTCATCATGTCCATTATGATGGTAACTATGATGTTCCAATCAATCTCCCGCGCTATGGCATCCGTCAAGCGCGTAAACGAAATTCTTGACACAAAGCCCGTTATTACCTCGGGCACTCTTACCGATGCGTCAGGTGACATTGCCGTAAGCATGAAGGGCGTTGGCTTCAGATATCCCGACGCTACGGGCCGCCCCGTGCTACACGATATAAACATTGAGGTCAAGAAGGGCGAAACCTTTGCCATAATCGGTGCTACGGGCTCAGGAAAGACCTCGCTTGTAAACCTTATTCCCCGCTTTTACGATGCGACTGAGGGCGAGGTAATGGTAGACGGAAAGCCTATTGCGGAATACGACCTTAATGCCCTTCGCCAAAAGATCGCATTCGTTATGCAAAAGAGCGAGCTGTTTTCGGGAACTATCGCCGAAAACCTGCGTTGGGGCAAGGAGGACGCGACGGACGAGGAGATACAGACCGCGGCGCGCATCGCGCAGGCAGAGTCATTCGTTTTGAGCTTCAACGACGGATACGACGCGTATATTGCCGAAAAGGGCGCGTCCCTCTCCGGTGGACAGAAGCAGCGTATGTCTATCGCGCGTGCGCTTACCCGCCGCCCCGAAATACTCATACTTGACGATGCGACATCGGCGCTCGACCTCTCGACGGAGGGCAAGCTTCGCGCGGCTCTTAAGGAAGAGCTTACCGAAACGACGGTAATTATGATAGCACAGCGCATAGCAAGCGTAAAAGATGCGGACAGAATTGCCGTAATTGAAAACGGAACTATCAAGGATTGCGGCTCGCACGACACGCTTATGCGTACGAGCGAGACCTACCGCGATATCTATAATTCACAAATGAAAAACGGAGGTAGCATAAATGAATAACGGACAAAAGCCGTCTGCCGGCATGCCACCTCTGAGACCTACGGTGGGCCCCGGTGCGCCGCAGGGCGGCGGCCCATTGGGAAACAGAATGAACAAGCAAAAGCCAAAAAACGCGACAAAAACGCTCAAGCGTCTGCTCGGGTACATAGGCAAGAGCAAGCTTCTCGTCATAACTCTTATAGCTATTATGGTTATAGTCACCGTTACCGACCTTGCAGGCCCTGCTATGCAGGGAGCGGCAATAGACACAATTAAAATAACGGACGGTGCTCTCAGCGTTGATATGCATGCTCTTATGATATATCTTACTATAATGGCGGGACTGTTCGTCATAAGCGCATCAATGAGCCTTTTCCAAGGCTTTATCGCGACAAAGCTTTCGCAAAATACCGTTTACATGCTCCGCCGCGATCTCTTTAAGAAAATATCAAGGCTTCCAATAAAATTCACCGACACCCACAAGCACGGCGATATCATGTCAAGAATGACTAACGACGTCGAAAACGTTTCAAACGCAGTATCTCAGTCGATAGCATCTCTAATTTCAAGTGTTCTGACGCTCGTCGGCGCGTTTGCGATGATGCTTTACTACGGCTGGGTAATGGCACTTATTGCCTGTGTAACCGTGCCGCTGACTATCTTAGTTTCCACGACTCTTGCGAAGTTTATGAAAAAATATTTCGTTCGCCGCCAAAAGCTCCTCGGAAGCCTTAACGGTCAGGTCGAGGAAATGGTAACCTCGTATAAGACCGTCGTTGCCTACGGCAAGGAGAAAAAAGCGATAGACGAGTTTTCGAATACAAGCAAAAAGCTGAAAAAATGCAGTATAAGCGCGCGTGTTTGGGGATCTGTAATGGGCCCATGCATGAATTTCCTTGGAAATTTGCAGTACGTGCTGATTGCCGCCTTCGGCGGATTTTTCGTGCTCAATCCCGTGAGCTTTATGCGTTCTCTCACCATCGGTAACATTCAGTCAATGCTTCAATACTGCAAAAAATTTACCCGTCCCATAAACGAGATCGCTAACCAATACGCAAACATACTGACGGCTCTTGCGGGTGCGGAGAGAATTTTTGAAATTATGGACAGCGCAGACGAGGTTGACGAGGGCACAGCAGAGGTAAGCATTTCCGAAATGAGAGGAAATATAGAGTTTGAGGGCTTGGACTTCTCTTATATTGAGGGAGAAAATGTACTCAAAAACTTTAACCTTTCCGTAAAATCGGGACAGAAGATAGCCATTGTAGGTGCAACAGGCTCGGGTAAGACGACCATAGTAAATCTCCTTACGAGATTTTATGAGCTTAACGGCGGAAAAATAACCGTTGACGGAACTGACATAACCGAAATTCCCAAGGAAACGCTTCGTCACTCAATAGCGATCGTTCTTCAGGACACGGTGCTTTTCTCCGACACGATACGCGCTAACATCAAATACGGTCGAGAGGGCGCTACGGACGAGGAAATGAAGCGTGCCGCCTCTCTTGCCAAGGCTGACGTGTTTATAGAGCGACTGCCCGATGGCTACGACACGGTGCTAGCCGAGTCGGGAAGCAACCTCTCACAGGGGCAGCGACAGCTTCTCTCTATCGCTCGCGCGGTGCTCGCAGATCCCAAGATACTTATTCTTGACGAGGCGACCTCAAGCGTTGACACAAGGACGGAGATGCATATTCAGCAGGCGATGGTCGCTCTTATGAAGAACCGCACCTCTCTGATAATCGCACACCGCCTCTCCACCATTCGCGATGCCGACGTTATAGTGGTAATAAAGGACGGTCAGGTCGCAGAGTCTGGCAATCACGACGAGCTTCTCTCGCTTGACGGCGAATACGCAAAGCTTTACAGCAGTCAGTTTGCGGGGGTTGCTACGTGACGGATTTTGATAAAGAGCTTTTCTCGCGCTTATGCGAAGAAGACAGAATAATGCGCCCTTACGACGGCGAGAGCATCGGTACGTATAACGAAAAGCGTATTCACAGAATTCTCAAGCGCCTCGTTTGCGACGACGCAAATTGCTATGAGAAAAAGGTCGGAAGATACGTAGCGGACGTGCTCTCGGAAGGGCAGGTGACGGAAATACAGACCTCGTCATTCCGCCCACTCGGGAAAAAGATAGAATTTTACCTGACTCAAACGGATTTTTGTGTCACGGTGCTGCGCCCCGTAATATGTGAAAAAACCGTCATACGGGCAGATAAGGAAACGGGCGAGATTATAAGCAGAAAACGCTCGCCAAAGCGCGGAAAGGACACAGACGTGCTATGTGACTTATATTATCTTGCCCAATTTTTAGAAAATCCGCGCTTTAAAATAAAGCTTTTGCATATAACGGCAGAGGAATACCGTTTTTCGGAGCGCGTGCGCTACCGCAAGTCGGGCGCGTTTGACAACGACCTGCGTCCCGTCGCGCTCGTAGGGGTTACGGAGTTCTCATCTATCTACGACGTAAGAAAAATACTGCCCGCAGAGCTTGCGGAAAACGAGTTTACAGCGGCAGAGTTTTCAAAAATCACAAGACTTCAAGGCAGGCGACTTTCAACTGCTCTTTCTCTGCTTGTGCGACTCGGTATTCTCTCGCGAGAAAAGGACGGACGGCAGTATATTTATTCCGTCGTCGAAGATCTGTAACTTAATTTACCAAAACGTCTAAAAAAAGAAAGAAATCTATTTACAGAACGGCAAAATTATGCTATACTAATAGTTAATAAACACAATAAATAAAAAGGAGCTTGCTACCATGAAAACCGATATTCAAATTGCAAAGGAAGCAACCATGCTTCCCATTACGAAAATTGCCGAAAAATTCGGGATCACCGACGATGAGCTTGAGCTCTACGGCAAATATAAGGCAAAGATCAACGATGCTTTTCTTAAAAGGACCGAAAGCCGTCCTAACGGCAAGCTCGTTCTCGTAACAGCAATAAATCCTACCCCCGCAGGTGAAGGAAAGACCACGACCTCGGTAGGCCTTGGCATGGCTATGAACAAGCTCGGCAAGAATACCGTAATCGCGCTTCGAGAGCCCTCTCTCGGTCCCGTTTTCGGAGTTAAGGGCGGCGCGGCAGGCGGCGGTTACGCGCAGGTCGTTCCCATGGAGGACATCAATCTCCACTTTACTGGCGACTTCCACGCTATCACCGCGGCAAACAATCTTCTTTCCGCAATGATCGACAATCATCTTCAGCAGGGCAACGAGCTTGGTATCGACCAGAGAAGAATAGTTTTTGCCCGCGTTACCGACACCAACGACCGCGCTCTGCGCAACGTGACCGTAGGTCTTGGCACTCGCGTTGACGGTATTCCGCGCCAGGATCACTTTATGATCACCGTTGCCAGCGAAATTATGGCAATTCTCTGCCTTGCGGAGTCACTCGACGACCTCAAGACAAGACTCGGCAACATTCTTGTAGCGTATAAGTACGACGGCTCTCCCGTATTCTGCCGAGACCTGTGTGCACAGGGCGCAATGGCGGCTCTCTTGAAGGACGCTATCAAGCCTAACCTCGTTCAGACACTTGAAAACACCCCCGCGATAATTCACGGCGGTCCTTTTGCAAATATCGCACACGGCTGTAACTCCGTAAGAGCTACGAAGCTTGCGCTCAAGCTCGGTGAGTATACTATAACCGAGGCAGGCTTTGGCGCAGACCTCGGTGCTGAAAAGTTCCTTGATATCAAGTGCCGCAAGGCTGGACTCACTCCCGACGCGGTAGTCCTCGTTGCTACCGTCCGCGCGCTCAAGTACAACGGCGGAGTCGCAAAGCCCGACCTCGCTGCTGAAAATCTTGAAGCTCTCAGGAAGGGTGCTGTCAATCTTGAGGCTCACATAGACAACCTTCGCAAGTTCGGCTTACCCGTTGTAGTTGCCATCAACCGCTTTGGAACGGACACGGACGCAGAGCTTGACTATATCCGAAAGATCTGCACCGAAAAGGGCGCAGACTTTGCTCTCTCCGAGGTATTTGCAAAGGGCGGAGACGGCGGAATCGAGCTTGCCAAGAAGGTTATTGAGGCATGCGAAAAGCCTAAGAGCTTCACTCTTATGTACGACTCGAACGACTCCATAAAGGACAAGATAAAGGCAATAGCTACCAAGATATACGGAGCTGCCGACGTTAAATACGATGCAGCAGCCGCAAAGACCATCGCAGAGATAGAGGCGCTCGATCCCAAGTATTCGACCTTCCCCGTCTGCATGGCAAAAACGCAGTATTCTCTCTCCGACGATCCCGCAAAGCTCGGCCGTCCCGAGGGATTTACGCTTACAGTCCGCGAGGTCAAGCTCTCGGCGGGCGCTGAATTTATAGTCGTTCTCACGGGCGCTATCATGACCATGCCCGGACTTCCCAAGAAGCCCGCAGCGGTCAGCATTGACGTCGATAACGACGGAAATATCACGGGACTGTTCTGATATGATATTTCCGCTTTCCATTAAATCTCGCTCATATACCGATACGGAGAACGTCGGTGCAGAGCTTGCTCGCGCGATGCTTGAGGACGGCTCACTCCCCCGCTTCGTGGCGCTTTACGGCGACCTCGGTGTGGGAAAAACCGCTTTTACAAGGGGATTTACGAGCATTATCGCGCCAAGCGCGAGAGTTAAATCTCCCACCTTCGCTCTCGTAAATCAATACAAGGGCGACACCATTTCGGTATTTCATTTCGATATGTACCGAATCGGAAGTGAGGACGAGCTTTATTCGATAGGATTTTTCGACTACACGGAAACAAATAATATCTGCATTACCGAGTGGAGCGAAAATATCGAATACGCGCTTCCGCCCTCGTTCGTCCGCGTCGAAATAAGCAAGGACGACCCAAACGATACCGACAGCCGCCGTATCGACGTACAGCTCGTAACGGTAGCGCCGTAACAGAACGGAGAATTTAATGAAAATTCTGGCTTTTGACACATCTGCAACCGTCGCCTCCGTCGCGCTCTGCGAGAACACGGGGCTACTTGCGGAATACACCGTAAATAACGGAAATACCCACAGCGAAACGCTTCTGCCTATGATAGAAGCCCTGTTGGCTCAATTTTCGCTGTCCGTGTCCGACATAGACCTTTTTGCCGTTTCCTCGGGGCCCGGCTCCTTTACGGGAGTACGCATAGGCGCAGCAACCCTAAAGGGACTCGCGTTCGGCTCGGACAAGCCCTGCGTGGGAGTATCAACTCTCCGCGCAATCGCAGAAAGCCTTTCGGTTTGCAAGGGACTCATTTGCCCCGTTATGAACGCGCGCCGCGCGCAGGTATACACCGCGCTTTTTCGCTCCGACGGACAAACACTTGAGCGCCTTATGCCCGATAGCGCCATGTCTATCTCGGAGCTTGACGAAAAGCTTGCGGCGTTCGGTGAGCCTGTCTATTTTTCGGGCGACGGCTACGGCGTTACTATCCCCGCACTTTCTCTTACAGAGGCTCTTCCCGTTCCCGACAGACTCAGGCATCAGTCTGCATATTCAGTTGCGTGCGTAGCATACGCAGAGCATCTTAAAGGCAAGAGCACAGACGACTCATCATTCAAAGTAAATTATTTGCGCCTCTCTCAGGCAGAGCGCGAGTTAATGAATAAAAACAAAGAGGAGAACTAAAAATGAAAATAGCAATTGGTTGCGATCACGCAGGATTTGGAATTAAGAATGCAGTAAAAGCACACGTTGAGTCTAAGGGCTACGAGGTAGTTGACGTCGGAACTTACTCCGCAGACAGCTGCCACTATCCCGTTTACGCTTCCGCTCTCTGCGAAAAAATACTTGGCGGCGAGTGTGAGCTTGGAATACTTATCTGTGGCACGGGAATCGGCATGTCCATGGCAGCAAATAAGCATAAAGGAATTCGTGCAGCTTGCTGCTCGGACGTATTTTCCGCAAGACTTACACGCGAGCATAACGACGCAAACGTGCTCTGCTTCGGCGAGCGAGTAGTAGGAATCGGTACGGCGCTTGACCTCGTAGACGCATTCCTCGGCGCAGAGTATCTCAACAACGGCAACCACGTCACCCGTGTTGCAATGCTCTCTGACATAGAAAGCAAAAACTGATTTTTAAAAGAATCCGAAAGGAGGTAAGCGCAAATGTGTATAAATAAAATAACAGGCGTATTGCGTGCTATTTCCGGCTCGGAGCACCCCAAGGCGTTTACTTCGGCAATAATAGTTGCCGCGGGACTGTCGGAGCGCTTCGGCGGAACGCTCACAAAGCAGATGACCTTGCTTTGCGGTACTCCTGTGCTTATTCACACGCTTACGGCTTACCAACAAGCGGAAACTATACATGAAATAATCGTAGTAGCAAGACCCGACGAGATCGAAGCGTGGAAAACCCTATGCTCGCGCCACGGTATCACAAAGCTTACTAAAATAGTTGAAGGCGGAGCTACGCGCCAGGAATCCGTGCTTTGCGGCTTTGAGGCGATAAGCTCGCGCGCAAAATTCGTCGCGATTGCCGACGGCGCTCGCTGTCTGACTACTCCCGAGCAAATAAACTCGGTTTGCCGCGCGGCTTACAGATACGATGCCGCAACTGCGGCTCACCGCTCCACGGATACCGTGAAAATTGCGGACAGAAAGGGATTTATCGACACTACCGCTGACAGAAATACCGTATGGCTTGCACAAACTCCGCAGGTATTCAAGACAAATCTTTACCGCGCCGCGGCTTATACAGCTCTCAAAAAGGGATATACGGCAACGGACGACAACTCCTTAATAGAAGCAGTCAGCGGAGCTGTACGACTTGTGGAATGCGGAGCACAGAATATAAAGATTACCACGCAGGAGGATATGGCGGTAGCCGCAGGTATCCTTACCGCAAGAGCCCGCGAGGCTAAGCAGAACGACAAGAAGGGAGACTCAAAGAAATGATAAGAATAGGACACGGATACGACGTTCACCGACTTGGCGAAGAACGACGTCTTATTATCGGCGGCGTTGAAATACCTTATGAAATGGGACTGATCGGGCACTCCGACGCAGACGTTTTGCTTCATGCCGTTTGTGACGCGCTCCTTGGCGCGGCGGCTATGGGAGATATAGGCAAGCTTTTCCCCGACACCGACGCAAAATACGAGGGAGCGGACAGCCTTATATTGCTCAGAAAGGTTGTAACTCGGCTTAACACGTCAGGCTACCGCGTAGTAAACGTCGACTCTACGGTAATCGCGCAGGCGCCGAAGCTTGCTCCCTATATTCAAAAAATGCGCTCAAATATCGCGCGTACGCTTGACGTAAAGCTTGATGCCGTCAGCGTTAAGGCAACCACCGAAGAGGGGCTTGGATTTTCGGGCGAGGGCTTGGGAATTGCCGCACACGCAGTTTGCCTTATAGAAAAAATATAAAAAGGCGGCGCGCCGCAATACTCACTTGCAGGCGCGCCAAAAGAAAAATATACGCTCGGGACGGATGAGCCGTTTCACGTCTTGAAGATTTCCTTTCCATTCCGTACCTCGCGTATTAAATTTCCTAATTTTATAGTATGCCTCGGCGCAGTCTTTTGCGCCCTAAATTTCATTTAAATCAAAAGGACGGTTAATTATGACTATTATCTCTCCCTCGGTTCTTGCCGCAGATTTTTCCAAGCTTGGCGAAGAAGTAAACAAGGTGCACAAGGCAGGCGCACAGTACATTCACCTTGACGTTATGGACGGAATTTTCGTTCCTAATATCAGCTTCGGTCCCTCCGTAATTGCATCGCTCAGAAAGGTATCCGACATCTTTTTTGACGTACACCTTATGATAACTCATCCCGAAAGATACATAAAGGATTACGTTGATGCGGGAGCTGACCTCATCACTATACATTATGAGAGCACCTTTGACGTAAAGGGCACTGTCGCTCTTATAAAATCCTACGGTAAAAAGGCTGCCGTTTCTATAAAGCCCGCAACCTCTCCCGAGGTTATCTTCCCCTTGCTCCGCGAGCTTGATATGGTACTCGTAATGACGGTTGAGCCCGGCTTTGGCGGTCAGAAGATGATGCCCGATATGCTAAAAAAGGTTCGCGCTATCCGCGAGTATGCAAAGGAGAACGGCATAGACGTTGACATTCAGGTCGACGGCGGTATAACACCCGACAACGTAGCCTCCGCCTTTGAGGCAGGAGCTAACGTAATAGTTGCAGGCTCTGCCGTATTCAAGGCAGAAAACCCCGAAAAGGTCATCTCCGACATGATTGCAACGGGTAATAGCATATAATGCGCTCATATAAAATATGACGTTTAAATTTCAATAATCCTATAACAAGCAAAAAAAGAGAGAGCTTCGGTCAAGCCGAAACTCTCTCTCTTTTTCGTTGGCGGAAAGTTACTTCTCGATAGCCGCCTTTTTGCCGAAAATTCTCTCGTATCTTTCGGGCGGGAATTTAAACTCGCGCTGATAAGTGAGAAGTCCGTTTTGCTCCTGCTCTACGTCGGTAAGCTGCGTGTAGCAGAACGCAAATATCTTTTCATTTTGAAGAAGCACGTCCGTAAGTCCCTCAAGACGTTCAAAAAATTCGTCCTCGCCGGCAACACTCTTTCCGTAGCCCCACGCGGTATCGTCCTTTTTCATTACCCACGCAATTCCGCCGTATTCGCTGACGAATACGGGAAGCTCGGTCTTGTATTTCTGTCGCTTGGGCGTCCATCTGTAAATCTGATCCTTAATAAGACCGTTATCCATTTCCGCGAAAACCTCACGGAATTTTTGGGGATCCTGCTCATAATCGTGAATATCGTGTGCGTCCGTTCGCTCTGTCGGATAAGAGCCGCTATCGGTAATCACGGGACGAGTCTTGTCAATAGCCTTGGTAACGTCGTAAACGGTATCAAGGAAATGATTACACTGCCGTCTGCCGTTAAGATCCCACGTCTCGTTGAACGGGCACCAGCCAATAACGGAGGGATGCGAGAAGTCGCGCTCGATCTCCTCAAGCCACTCGGGAAGGAAATTATATATATTTCCCTCAAGCGTTGTATCAAGTCCCCAGTTGCCCGTTTCCTCCCATACCATATATCCGAGTCTGTCGGCGTGGTACAAAAATCTCGGCTCAAACACCTTTTGGTGCAATCTCGCTCCGTTAAAGCCGCATTTCATGGAAGCTTCAATGTCAAAGATAAGAGCCTCGTCCGTGGGTGCCGTATATATTCCGTCGGGATAAAAGCCCTGATCGAGCACGAAGCGACCGAAAACCGTCTTTCCGTTGAGCGTAAATCCCTTCTCCTTGGTGAGCGATACCTCTCGCAAGCCGAAATATCCCTTCATACTATCGGTTTTGCCGTCTTGAGTCAAGGAAAATTCAAGGTCGTAAAGCCGTCCGTTGCCGCACTCCCAAAGGTGTTTTTCGGCAAGAGAAATTTCGAGAAAGGTAGAATTGGAGCTTACCGTCGCATCTGCCTCGCCCATAAGCCTACCCTCGTAAAACGCCTTTACGTTAAGAGCCGCTCCTATTGATGCGTTACTCGTCAGCACCTCAAGTCCGAGCGAGGGAGCAGATATGTTGGGATACGCCTTATACGACGTAACGTGAGCCGCCTCTACCGCCTCAAGCCATACCGTCTGCCAGATACCCGTAGTACGGGTATAATAGCAGCCGTACGAGCCAAGGCGCGCGGATTGCTTTCCCGCTACCTGTCGCTCCGATGCTATGTCGTCAACGGCACAAACGGTTATATAGTTGCCGTTTTCCTTCAGCTTGTCCGTTATGTCAAACTGAAAAGAAGTATATCCGCCGCGATGAGTGCCGACCTTCAAGCCGTTTACATACACTGTCGTTTCATAGTCGCAAGCATCAATATGCAGTATTATTCTCTTGCCGGACCACGTAGCAGGAATCTCGATATCGCGTCTGTACCAAACCGAATTCATAAAATCGGTGTTGCCAATGCCCGAAAGCACGCTTTCGGGGCAAAACGGCACGGTGATCTTTGAATCCAAGGATTCTCTTTCAAAGTATTTCTTATAAACGCCAACCCTTGCGTTGTCGATCTCGAAATCCCAAGTACCGTTAAGGCAGAGCCAATCCGCTCTCATTCTGTCAGGTCTCGGATGCTTATCTTTTGGTATGCTTTTCATTTTTCCCTCTCAATTTATTGCGAATTTAACCGTCACGATCTCAAAATTAGAGGTGGGACCGGTTACTTTTCCGTCTTTTATAGAAAACTCTTTAATCTCATTCTCCATAAGGTCACAGAGATATGCCTTGGTATATGTACTGGGAACGGTCAGGGTTACGTTCGACTTGCAATCGTAAGCATCATAGTATCTTACTATAAGGCCGTTGTCATTCTCCGCTTTCTTTACGGCAGTAATGACCGCATTAGGCTTATCTACCGACACAAAGGAATAGCTTTCTGCAAGGTCGCCGTTGTTTGCGGTGACTTTTCTTTCGTAAAGCGGCTGATTGAGGACGTAGCTTTCCTCTATTACGCCACCACGGCGGAAGTCGTCAAGGTGGGGCATAAGCGAATAGGTAAAGCTCTGCTCTCCTTGGTCTGCCTCGGGATACGGGTCGGTTGCGCATTTTACAAGAGTAATGCTCAACTTGCTTCCCTCAACAGCGTGACCGTACTTTCCGTCGTTGAGCATTGCAACTCCGTAGCCGTTCTCGGACACGTCAACCCACTTGTGGGCGTAGGTCTCAAACTTCGCCTTATCCCAGCTTGTGTTCTCGTGTGTGGGGCGTGTAACGTGACCGTACTGCACGTCAAAGGTTGCGTTCATTGTGTGTACGTCCAAGGGGAAATATGCCTTAAGCACCTGATGATGCTCGTGCCAATCAAGATCGGTCTCAAAGTCGATACGGCTGCTCTCGGAATAGAGCCACAACGTCTGCTTTATGGTCGAGTGCATATAAGTGCGCTCAATTACAAAGCCTGCTCTCGTTCCGTCGGTGATAGGAGTAACGGTTGCTTTTTCGTTTAGCTCGTAAGCCTTTAGCTTATAGTAGTCCTCAAGCTCCCAAGCGTCGTACTTCGTGGGATAGTCCTCAAAGGCAACAAGAACGTTACCCTTATCGGTGAGAACCTCTCTCTGAACTCTCTTGTCGTAAAGTCTTACTATCTGTCCTTGCTCGTTGAGGGTAAGTATATAGTATTCATTTTCTGCGGTAAGACCGTCAAGCTTTACTTTGCTTGTTGCTGTTATGTTCTTAACAACTGTCCAACCGAACGAGGGTACAGTTTCTTTTGTTTCGGTATATCCGTTCTGAGTTACTACTGCTTTTCTCTCAAAGCCCGTGGGGTTGTAGACAAGCACACCGCCGTCTGTGTTTATGCGATTGGCTATTGTATTCAGCTTTTGGTCAATTACACTGTTTCCGTACTCCGCTATTTCTGCATAGTCTTTATCAGTTCCGTCATAGACCTCTTGTATTGACGAACCCGGGAGAATGTCGTGGAATTGGTTATGGAGAACCTTTCGCCAATTCTTTGTAAGTCCGTCGCTGTCGTAGCTGCCGCCAAGAGTTAGGTCGGTTGCGGAAAGTGCTTCTGCATTACCAAGTAAAAACTCGGAGTATCTATTATTTTTCTTTACCTTTGCAATAGAGGTATAAGTTCCTCTGTGGAATTCAAGATAAAGCTCTCCTACCCACTTCGGCGTTCTGTCTGTTCTCTTGCAGGTAGCGTCAAATTCTCCCTTTACGGTTTCAAGGTAAGGAATAAGGGTGTTGGTCTTGGTTACGGGAAGTGTTGGTATTCCTCTTGCGGTCCTTCTCTGTGTTTCAAGCATAGCCTTGGTAGGTCCGCCGCCACCGTCTCCGTGACCGAAGGTCATAAATATGCTGTTCGTATATTCCTTTTGCTGGAATCTGTCCCAAGTACCCTTTACGGTCGAAGCATCGAGAATACCGTTATAGGTGGTCCTGTTCTTGCCGCCCTTACCGGGGATACCACCAAAGTTCTGTGCGGTGATGAACGAGGTGAATATCTCCGTTCCGTCGATACCCTCCCAATAGAAGGCGTCCATAGGCATGGTATTTGTATCGTTCCAGCTTATCTTTGAGGTTATAAAGTAGTCAACTCCGCTCTTTCTGAGTATCTGCGGAAGTGCCGCGCTGTATCCGAAAACGTCGGGAAGGAACAGAGCTTTGCTTTCTACTCCAAACTCATCGCGGAAGAATTTCTTGCCGAACATTACCTGGCGGACAAGGCTCTCACCGCTCGTAAGGTTGCAGTCAGGCTCTACGTACATAGCTCCCTCAGGCTCCCATCTGCCCTCCTTTACAAGCTCCTTCAGCTCCTCATACTTTTCGGGTGCTTCTTCCTTTAAGTATTCGTAAAGGTTAGGCTGAGACAGCATAAACTTATACTCGGGATATCTGTCCATTAAGGACTTTGCCGTGGAGAAGCTGCGCTGTATCTTCTCTCTCGTTTGCGCTCTTGCCCATTTCCACTCAACGTCGATATGCGTATGACCGATGCAGTGTACCACGGGCTTGCCCTCGGGTGTGCAGAGCTTCTGATAAAACTCCTTTTCCATAAAGTCGATAGCATTTCTTACGGAAGCGTTAAAGCTCTCGCTGTACGGCTCGCGGAAGTCCACGAGACGAACGGCGTCCGCAAGCACGGACATCATACGCGCGTAATCCGTATCCCCCTCGTCGAGCATCTGAGCCGCATCGTAGGGTACTTTTATATCGTAATAGAGATGTTCTATATCTTTATTTACGGAATACACAGCCATTTTGCACTGTATAGCTCCGCCCTTGGGGTAAGTTCCCGTATGGAAATAGTTATGTAAGGTATACTCAGTATCCGCGTCAAGGAAGGCCTCGGTGTGGTTTGTATCAAAGCCCTGAACCATCTTGCCGTTGAGATAGAGCAAGCCTTGGGGATTTGTTGCGTCCCAGCCGCCTTCTCTACCCGTAACCGCACGAAGAATAAGATATTCGTTCTCTGTTACGGCAGGCGTGCGGAAGGAAGCTCTTATCCAGAAATGAGCGTCATACGCCTTAAAAGGAATATCCGCGTCGTAAGCTCTCCAGCCCTCTACGGGCGGCTCGTTCCCCGTCTTGTAGCCGCTGTCGCATATCTCAAGCCCCGATATATCCCCGAGCTTGCGGTAGATAAGCTCCGACGAGGTATTTAAAAATGACAGTACGCATTTATTTAAGTTCATAGCATCCTCCTAAGTAACAATCATGGCAATACTTAGTATATTATACAACGCCTGCGTGAATTTGTCAATATTTTCGTCTCACGAGTGCCAAATACTTTCCATAAATCCAAAGAAAAAGCAGCACCCCGAGGTTTCAAATTCCGTATAATATCTATTTTAGGCAAAAATATACAAATCATAAGTAACCCATTGACTTTTATAGGTCATTTGTGATATAATTGTGTTTGGTGGAAGATTGTGTCGAAAAATAAAAAACTTCCAAGAAGGAGAATGAAAAATGACAAAAAATCTCGTCTACGACATTAAAGACAAGCCCCGTTTTGACCGACTGCTGATTTTCGCATTTCAGCAGCTTTTGGCTATCATAGCCGCGACTATTGCCGTGCCCGCAATGGTAAACAGCGCAACAGGCGCAGGAATGTCAGCCTCCGCTGCTATGTTTGGAGCAGGAATCGGAACACTCGTTTATCAGCTCTTTACAAGATTCAAAAGCCCTGTATTTCTCGGCTCATCGTTTGCTTTTATAAGATCAATGATCGCAGCCTTTGCAGGCGGTGTATCAATGAGCCTTGGTTATCTTGGACTTATAATAGGTGCCGCTTTTGCCGGTATCGTATACGCAATTCTCGCGCTTATAGTTAAGCTCGCCGGAGTAGGCTGGATAAATAAGCTGATGCCTGCCGCAGTTATCGGCCCAACGGTCGCGCTCATCGGTCTTTCGCTTTCAGGCTCTGCCGTAAGTGGAATCTTTTCATACGCCGCTGCAAAAACCCCCGACGGCGAATTCATTATGACGGCAAACGTCTGGTGCGCCTTTGCTTGCGCTATCCTCACGCTTTTGGTAGTCGTTCTTTGCTCGACCTACGGTAAAAAAATGACAAGGCTCATTCCCTTCATCATTGGCGTGCTTGCAGGCTATGCTCTTGCATTGATTCTGACGGTTATCGGACACACCGCAGGCATAGACGCAATGAAGGTTATTGATTTCACTCCCTTTACAAATCTCGTATCAAACGGTGTAAATCTCGGCACATTCCTTTCCGTTCCCGAGCTTACGTTCCTCAAGGCTCTTGGTGGCATAAGCGATTTCAAATGGAGCTATCTGGCAACCATCGCAGTAGCTTACGTTCCCGTTGCCTTCGTCGTTTTTGCAGAGCATATCGCAGACCACAAGAATCTTTCCTCTATAATCGGTGAGGATCTTCTTGAAAAGCCCGGACTTCACCGTACCCTTCTCGGCGACGGAATCGGTTCGGTAGCAGGCGCTATATTCGGCGGTTGCCCCAACACAACGTACGGCGAGTCCGTAGGCTGTGTCGCTATTACGCGCAACGCTTCCGTAATTACTATAACCACAACCGCGGTAATTGCAATTCTCGTGTCCTTCATTTCGCCCTTCGTAGCCTTCCTTGACTCCATTCCCGAATGTGTAATGGGAGGCGTTTGCGTAACACTTTACGGATTTATCGCCGTTTCGGGCTTGAAGATGATACAGAAGGTCGACCTAGAGGATAATGCAAATTTATTTACCATATCCGCCATTCTCATTCCCGGTATCGGCGGTATGGCTATGAAAATCGGTCAGGTATATATTACTCCCATAGCCTGCGCTTTGATCCTCGGCATAATCGTAAATACGCTTTTGACTAAAATCAAGAAAAAATAAGAGGTACAACCAACCATGAAAGACTACAAAAACGTTATTGTTTTTGATCATCCGCTTATACGCCACAAAATCGCAATTCTCCGCGACGAACGAACAAGCATGAAGGAATTTCGAGAGCTCGTCGAGGAAATTACCACGCTTATGACCTACGAAAGCCTAAAGGACGGCGTTTCTACTACCGAAATTGAGGTAAAAACCCCCCTTGAGGTATGCAAGCAGAGAGTCGTTACGGACAACTCCATCGTTATCGTTCCGATTCTCCGCGCGGGACTTGGCATGGTAAACGGCGTGCACGTGCTGTTCCCCTCCGCAAAGGTCGGACATATCGGCATGTACAGAAACGAGGAAACGTTAAAGCCCGAGACGTATTATTGCAAGCTGCCTAACGATATAGAGCATAAGCTTGTGGTTATAGTAGACCCCATGCTTGCAACGGGCGGCAGCGCTTGCGACGCTATACAGCTTTTGAAGGATAAGGGCTGCAAGCACATAAAGCTTATGTCGATCATCGGTGCTCCCGAAGGAATTACCAAGGTTGCCGAGGAGCATCCCGACGTAAACGTATACGTTTCAACAGTAGACAGATGCCTCAACGAGCACGGATATATTCTTCCCGGGCTTGGAGATGCAGGAGATAGACTCTTCGGAACAAAATAAACTTTCTTAATACAAACGCCGCTTTTGCTGTCATTCAGACAGTAAAAGCGGCGTTGTTATTTTTTATTCCTTTTTTTGGTCTGCGTTAGTCGCGTTCGCCTATCTCGCGGAATTTCTCTCTCGTGCGGAACAAAAGCGATACGCACCAAATTCCCGCAAGACCGACCACGGTGTATATTATTCGGCTGATCAGCGAATCCGCACCGCCGCCTATCCAAGCGACGAGATCAAATCCGAACAAACCGATGCTACCCCAGTTAAGTGCGCCGATTATAGTCGTTACAAGCGCTATCTTATCCATGATCATAAAGCATTAGCCTCCTTTTCGGCGGATTTTCCGTCCATAAATAGTTTTGGCAAATGCGCTATGAATATGAGTGTAAGATTTGGGTAAAACACGGCTTTTTTGTTATTTTGACCGAATTTTTACAACAAGTTTGCGAACGTCCTCGGGAGATCCGTCTGCTTTTATGCCGGGGGCATGAGGCTCACCCGTAAAAATAATAGCAAGCTCGCCT
The DNA here is from genome assembly GCA_015065365.1 of Oscillospiraceae bacterium. Lineage (GTDB taxonomy): Bacteria > Bacillota > Clostridia > Oscillospirales > CAG-272 > HGM12713. Next base: position 23,820 of record SVQL01000006.1, read on the forward strand.
GCAACGAGTCTTACGGAATCGTAATCCTTGTTCATTGAATAAAGTTCACAGTCGGGAGTATATTCCTTGCAAAGAGAAAGCTTTGAAGCGCGGTCAAATCTTATTATTTCCTCACCGGAAATAACCATCTGAACGTCGATATATTCTCTGTGAGCTTCGAACTTGGCGTCAAACGGCGACTTCGCCTTATACGACTGAATCATATAATAAACGTCGTCGTCAACGTCATACCGTCCGTCCTCGGGAGTATTGCGTAAAACGGCTTGGGCAATGTCAAAAGCCTTTGCAAGATTTGCGTTTGTTTTTTCATACAATGCGTTTTCGGGCGCGCCGAGATAAGTAATAATCATATTCTCCTCCAAATAAGTGCATCATTGTCGTTAATATATATTAACCGATTTTTATGATTTCGTCAATAGCTTAACGAAAATTTCAAGGCTTTAAACTTATTGTATGCGATTTTTTACCGAAAATAAATATTTTTTCGAAAAAACTATTGATTTTTTTTTAGACTTATGGTATAATGGTCGGGTCGAATGGAGAGATGGCTGAGCTGGTCTAAGGCGCACGATTGGAAATCGTGTGAACGCTAATACCGTTCCGAGGGTTCGAATCCCTCTCTCTCCGCCAAAAGAAGAAACCACCCAATCGGGTGGTTTCTTCTTTTTCGAACGGCGGAGAGAGAGGGATTCGAACGCAGTGAGCAAAACAACCTGAATGGTTGTTTTGTGAACGGTGACCGAAGATTTTTGCGAAACATTACCTAAAATCAAATCAAAAATGTTGAGCAAAAATCAAGAACGAATCCCGCGCAAAACAAGAACCACCCAATCGGGTGGTTCTTTCTTTTTCCAAACGGCGGAGAGGGAGGGATTCGAACGCAGTGAGCAAAACAACCTAAATGGTTGTTTTGTGAACGGTGACCGAAGATTTTTGCGAAACATTACCTAAAATCAAATCAAAAATGTTGAGCAAAAATCAAGAACGAATCCCTTTTCATTCCCCCCAAGGTATTGTAGGGGCGCATTCCATATGCGCCCGAAAACATCGCACAGACAAAACGGGCGGATATGGAATCCGCCCCTACATCACAAAAGGACAGAGATTTTTCGTCTCTGTCCTTTTTCACACACCTTGCCTGCAAGGTATAGTATGTTACACCTTTCAGGTGAACTGTCGAGCGGTAAGGAGCCTCCCTTGTGTAAAGGGAGGTGGCTTGCGAAGCAAGACGGAAGGATTGTAAAAGCAAAAATTTCATCGTAAAACAATCCCTCAGCCGCCTTCGGCGTCAGCTCCCTTTACACAAGGGAGCCTTGGTTTGTGTGTCTCGAATGTCCGTCAATTTTCCTGACAAGCACTGACTTCATTAAAGACACAAAAAATGATATTTTGTCAAATTATCAAGCTTTATTGACAAATTGAGTAAAATATGGTATAATGTTCATGCTACACAAATTGCATATTTTTAACCGTTGAAGGGAAAATACTTTGGTAAAAAGTGTTTTCTCTCTTTCCTCATACCTTCAACGGTCGAGCATTTGTGTAGCAACAATGAGAGGGATGCATTTTTTCGGTGCGTAGCTTCGGTTGCGCACCTTTTTATATGATGAGGTGGGAATATATGAACAATGATGATATATCAAGAGAGATAATAGATATTACCGGCGTAGAACTTACACCCGGAAAGCCTGACGTTTGTCTTGGCAACGGAGAGCAAGGCTTTGAATGCTGTTGCGACGAATGCGACTACTTTTTGCGTTGTTTCCCCGAATTTGATACAACAAGCAAAAAGAATTAACAAAAATTCCACGCACCCTACTATGACAAAAGCAATGCAAAGGCACTTTTGACATTAACATATCAAAAGCCCATTTGTTTAACTTCCGGAAAGTAGAAAAAAGCCTCCCTTGTGTAAAGGGAGCCTTGGTTTTAGTCCCGCTCGAGCGGGTTTACGTAACAAGTGTATGGCTGGCTGTCCAATAAAAAGCGCACTTGTGCGCAGCCAGTAGTATTAGGGCTATGCCCGAAACTGAAATATCCCCCCGTTTTACAGGGGGATATTTATTTTTCGAACGACGGAGAGAGATTCGAACGGTGACCGAAGATTTTTGCCAAACCGCCTCATAGCAACGCCTTAATGCATTTATTTTATCTTATTCTTCTTCGTATTATAAACGACGAGTCGAATAAATTTTCTTATAAGCTTTCGGGTTTCGGGATCAAAGGTATTCCATGCCTTAATGAGACGAGCCTTATCGTTACTGAAATCTGTCAGCGTTCTTCCGTTGGCGGAAAGCACCGCGTAAATAGAATCAAGGGTGCGCTTCCTTTCGTCAGGTGGCATTTCCTGAATCCACTTTTTCAAGGTTTTGGATACTATCTTGCATTCATCCGTAACACCCTCCAGATGTATAAAGCTACCTCCAACTATTCGCCAAGAAAGCGCATCGTGCTGTAAAAGCCCCGTTTGTGTGCTTTGTATTACGTCATACCCTTCCTCATGCTCCTGAAGCATTCCTACAAAGGATGATTGCGGAACAAAAATCTTCATTTTGGGACGCATTTCCTTATATTCGTCAGACGAAACGAATTCGCGGCTGAAGCCTGGGCCGTCATTACTGTATACGGTAGCGATACGCGCCCGCGTCTCTGCCGAGCATTTTACCGATGCCCATACGGCAAGGTTTCCACCCTTGCTATGACCTCCGACGTAAAGCCTTCTATCAGGGAAGGCGCTTGCAATACTCTCCAGATATTTTACAGCCTCGCGCTGCGCAGGAATATTTCCGATCAAGCTCATGTTAAAGCTTTCCTTCCAGCCCACAAGCGTATCGTCAGTACCGCGAAACGCAACGAATGCCTCGTCCTCCCCGATAAGAAAGGTAACTGCGCTGAACTGCTTTTGCTCGTTCATTGAAATCTTGTTGACGTACGCCGTCATGTACAAGCCTCTGAATCGCTCGGATCTTGCCGCTTTTGTCATAAGAGTTATAAATTCGGGAGAAAACAAAACCCCCAGCGTCTGCGTCGGATTTTTTTTTCTCGCTTGCATATACCGCTTCGCGGCAAGCAAAAAGGACACGGGCTTCGCCTTGGGCGAGACGTGAACCATTTGCTTAAAATCAAGATACGATAGCATTGAAAAAATAAGATTGTCAACCTCTCCTATCGGCACCTGAGAGAAGGAGAGATCCCCTCTCCATTCAATATAATCGAATACCGTGCCCATTCCGCAGCCTCCTTAAATTTGCTTATGAACGCTTTTATATTCGTCGTAAAAACGGTAGTACGGACAGCCCTTGGTTCTGCCACCGAGAAAATTTGACATTTCATCCTGATCAAGGCAAGCGTTGCAGATATATTCCTCGTACTCCTCGTCGTAATCGTAAAATTCGCAGCTTTCACATTTGCTTTCCATAACTATTATTCCCTCAACTCATGTATTTAAGCCTGTCAAGGCAATTTTGTAAAATTATCTGCGCCGATAACGTGTCAATAACCTGCTTTCTCTTTTTTCCGTGAGTCCCCGTTTCGTTCAGATACCTCGATGCCGTCATGGTAGTCATTCTCTCGTCGAACATAGCAACCGCCACTCCGTCAAGACGCTCCTTGAGCAAGGCCGCGAATTTCGTGCATCTCTGCGCGCGTGAGCCGTGGCTTCCGTCCATATTTACGGGCATACCCACGACGACTCCGACAGCCCCCTGCTCTTTAACTGCCTGCGCAACGGCATCCGCAGTCTTTTCAATACCGCCGGGAGATATGTAGCCAATACCGGAAGCAATAAGCCTTGATGCATCGGAGACAGCAAGCCCCGTACGCACGTCGCCAAAATCAACGCCCATTATCTTTCCCTGCGTGTCTTTTATTGCGCGAATATCGTCAACCTCAAACATTTTTCTCTCCATTTAATTTATCCAATATTTTTTCCGCCAGCGCAACGAGCGTACTCTCGTCGTTAAGCTCCGGCTTTTCTATTACCGCCTCAAGTAAAAGCTCCAATGCCTTTCCTATCTGCTTTCCGCGCGCCCCAAGGCCTGCGAGCACCTTCCCGTTTATCGCAAGCTCGCGCACCGTGCAAGGCGTATTTTGCTGTCTTACAGTCAGCAGCTCCGCGCCCGCGCTCGAAACTCTAAGCTTTTCCGAAAGTCTTGCCGCATACGGCGCGTAAATTCCCGTGCGCGATATCAGCTTTCTGGCGTCCTCTGCCGAACGAACCGACACCTGCGCGCCAACCGCTACCGCAAGCGCTCCCTTCGTTTGCTTTGAGGAGCATCGCAAGCCGCCGAGTATATCCGTCGCCGTTTCGAAGTCGGCGCGACACAACAGCGCTCCGAGTCTTGGTACGTCCTGTGCTTGCATATCTGCAACAACGTCTATCAGCTCCTCGGTTATTTCATAATCGCCAAGCACGTATTTTATTACGTCCGTCCTGACCATAAGCATAAGTGCATTTTTAGCATACGGCGAGGTAATAAGCCTTATAAACTCACTTCCAATTCTCTCCCTCGCAATATTTTTGAGCCCTTCGGCGCAGGCTATCGCGCCCTCAAGTGTATTCACTTCTATCTCAAAGCCAAGCTGAGCAGCAAAGCGAAAAGCGCGCATTATACGCAACGCGTCCTCGCTAAAGCGTTCTTGCGGATCTCCTACCGCGCGGATTATTCTTCGCTTTACGTCGTCAGAGCCGCCGAACGGATCAACAAGACCGCGTCTCTCACTGTAAGCCATAGCGTTTACCGTAAAATCCCTGCGCGCGAGGTCTTCCTCTATACGGTCGGTAAAGCTCACACTGCTCGGATGCCTTGAATCGGTATACTCACCGTCTACTCTGAAGGTTGTGACCTCAACCGGCTCGCCGTCGGATATTACCGTAACCGTTCCGTGCTTGATACCCGTTTCGATCACCCTCATATCAGAAAAAAGTGCGAGAGTTTTCTCGGGGAGCGCCGAGGTCGTTACGTCGTAATCGTGAGGAGCAATACCAAGCAGCACGTCGCGCAGACTTCCGCCCACGATATACGCGCTCTCGCCACTCGCTTCAAGTCGGTCAATTATAGCTCTTACGTTTTCAGGATAGGTCATCTTGCTCCCCCTTTCGCCAATTTACATCTCTTTTTTGCGGTTTTCTTTTGCTTCCTTTTCTTTCTTCCCAGAAGAAAAGTAAGTTATATTTCTTCTACCTTAATCAGGCTGGTTTTTCCCGATTGTCCCGAGGTATCACCGCCCGTAATTACGATACGGTCACCGCGAGAGAGAGAAAGCGTCTGCTTTGATATATTCTTCGCCATATAAAAGAGAACGTCGGTTGATGAAAACTGCTCGCAGAGCGCGGGAATAACTCCCCAGGAAAGAGCAAGCCTTCTCCAAGTGTTTTCATTAGTGGTAAGTCCTATTATCGGAACGGACGGACGGAAACGCGAAACAAGTCTTGCGGTCATTCCCGAGAGTGAGCAGGCAACCACTGCCTTTGCCTCAAGGTCCATTGCCATAACGCAGGACGAGTGTGAAATCGCGTCAACGGAGTTCTTTATCTTGAACTCCGAGCTGTAAAATCTTTTTTCGTAATCAATATTGTTCTCTGTGGTCTCGGCTATCTTTGCCATGGTCTGTACCGCGAGTATAGGATACTTACCCGCCGCCGTCTCTCCCGAAAGCATTATCGCGCTCGTTCCGTCGTAAACCGCATTCGCAACGTCGGAAATTTCCGCTCTCGTGGGACGCGGATTGTATATCATAGACTCAAGCATTTCGGTTGCCGTAATAACTCGCTTTCCGAGAAGTCTACACTTTGTTATAAGCTTTTTCTGCATTGCGGGAAGCATCTCAAAGGGCACCTCAACGCCCATGTCACCGCGCGCGATCATGATACCGTCGCAATTGGCGCAGATCTGCTCGATATTGTCAAAGCCCGACTGATTTTCAATTTTTGCGATAAGCTCTATATCTTGCGCGTTGATTTCCTTTAAATATTCCTGAACGTCGATCATATCCTGCCGGCAGGAAACAAAGGAGCAGGCTATATAGTCAACACCGTTTTCAACGCCAAACGCAATATCCGCCTTGTCCTGCTCGGAGAGATACTTCTGCTTCATTACCTTTCCCGGGAAGCTCATGCTCTTTCTGTCGGACAGAACTCCGCCGCAAAGGACCTTACATACTATATCGCAATCCTTTATTTGTTCAACGCGAAACGATAATAATCCGTTGTTGAGAAGAATAATATCGCCAACGGACAGCTCATTCGCAAGCCCCTCGTAGCTAACCGAAACACAGGTCTCGTCTCCAACTACGTCCTTGGTGGTAAAAACAAAGGTATTTCCCTCACAAAGTGATATTTTGCCGTGTTCAAACGTCTTGATACGGTACTCCGGTCCCTTAGTATCAAGCATTATCGCAATCGGTAAATTCAAATCGCTGCGAACCTTTTTTACAAGATCGATCCGTCTTTTATGTTCCTCGTACGTGCTGTGCGAAAAATTCATTCTCGCAACGTTCATTCCCGCGCGGCAAAGCCCGACTATAATTTCCTCGCTCTCGCTTGCAGGACCAATCGTACATACTATCTTAGTTTTGCGCATTTTATAGTCCTCCGTAGACCAATAAACTCAATATACAAATTATATCACTTTTTCAACCAAAATACAACACTTTAATAATTTTTTTCTACAAAAAACAGGTGTACAAAAAAGATCGCCATATAACCCTCTCTGCAAAGCCGATAGGTCTATATGGCGATCATTATTTATTTTTCAGCTTCGTCCTTAAGTAGCTGTGCGTTTTGCTTGCGGAAGGAGCGTAGCGTAATGGCGGCGAATATTTTAAGGAACAACCCCTTTGGCAGCAAGCGGTACATCCACTTTTCAACCGTAAAAATCATGCCGCGTCCTGCCGGCTTCTTCTCGTAATCCTTCCAAGGCGAGTTACTCATGTATCTGTCGAATATCTCCGTGTCGGGGTGCAGATTTCCCTCATGCCACGGGAAATCACCGAGAAAGCGGTACGCATGGAGTATCTTTGGATTGCGTCTTGCATTTTCAAGCTCATCTGTGGAATAATATTCCCTATGACGATACGCCGAAAAATATGCCTTGTCCGAAAACGAGCGATGCGACGGCTGAAAATTATATTCGGGCGGAAGAATATATTTGGTATCCTTAAGAACTATATTCAAAAGATCCTGATCGGGATTACAGTATCTTGAGCGAACGTTTTTTGCGTAGTCAAAAAGTGCGCTCGTAACATTCTGCTCCTTCCACCTGTCAACGTCTATCAACAGCATACCGGAATTAAAATAATCATCTTCCGTGTCAAAGCCGATCAACATCTTGTACTCATCTGTAAGCGAATCTCTCACAACCCCGACTGCTTTTCCGTTCATATCGATATCGAAAAGCTCGGCAAGCGAGGAGACCACCAAGGTATCGCAGTCAACGTATAAAAGCCTTTTAACGTCACTGCTAATAAAGGTATCAAAAAACAATCGGCAGTTAGCTGTATACGAGCCGCGGTACGTCGGTATGCCAAGCTGCTTTATCTGCTCTATTATAGGAGCTGCGTCCACGATTATTATTTCTCTGCCATATTTCTCCGCTTGATCAATAAAGCGCTTTTTATTTTCCTCTGAAACGCTGTCCTCAACGAGATACACACAAATGTGCTCAAGCTCTCGGTTGTTTTCAAACAAAGAATTCATAGATATACCCGCATACGGGGCATAGTTTTCATCACACGTATAAAGCGCGTACAGTATTTTGCTACTCATCAAATACCCACCTAAAATAAAATATAGGAATTTATTTGCATCAAATTATAGAACATTGCCTATAAGTATATCACATTATTGCCCTTTTGTCAAGTCTTGTCAGTTGCACATCAAAAGGTCTGATTTTGAAAAACAAACCATTACTTTTTTATGAATAATTATTGACTTTTAGTTAAAAATGTGATACAATTTATATGAGTTTATATTTATATTTGCAAATTGACTTAATAAAATAACGCATGTGTATCAAAAGTTTTATTCTTAACTGTCAGGTGGTGATCGCTTGAAAATAACATATAACAAACTAAAAAAGGTAGCATTTGCCGCATTGGCGCTTCCGTCTATCATTTTTGTATTGGGCTTTTTGAGGTGGTATATCGGTATTCCGATTGCACTTTTAATAACAACTGCATATATATTCGCTCTGCGTAATACCAAGACAGAAATGGCATCTGACAAAGAAGAAAAAAGCATCACTGTTCCCATCTGGTCTATCTTGGCAATATTTGGGATATCTATCGCATGGTGCTATTTCGGTGGCCTAGGCAATCTCTGGTATCAGAGCGACGACTGGTCTGCGCGAAACGCAATTTTTCGTGATTTGATCTCCCACGATTGGCCTGTAATATACGCGTCAAAGAACTCGGCTCTTGTTTATTATATCGGCTTTTGGTTGCCCCCGGCACTCATAGGAAAGGGAGTTTTCTCCGTCTTTGGAAATCTTAATGCTGCATTTTTCGTCGGGAATATTTTTTTATGGCTTTGGTCGGCATTTTGTATCGTAATTGCTTTTCTTCTAACGGCATTATTCATAAATGCAAACAATAAGAAAAGGCTTTTTATTGCTATGTCTGTATTTGTACTTTTCAGCGGACTTGACATAGTCGGCTCACTGTATAATCTTTTAGTTAAGGATATAGGCATAGGAAATCACATAGAATGGTGGTCAACCTATTATCAGTTCAGCTCTATGACTACCATGCTGTTCTGGGTTTTCAACCAATCAATTATGACGTGGCTCACCGTTGCATGCTTTATAAACGAAAAAACAACCAGAAACTATGCATTTCTCGTTGTTCTCTGTGCCGCAGGAGGGCCAATTCCCTGCGTCGGTATCGCGGTATACATGGTTGGATTCGCACTCTGTAAGCTTTATAAGGCAATCCGCGCAAAAGAAGCAAAGCGCTTTTGGTTAGACGTGTTCACGCCTCAGAATTTAATTCCGACGCTTACGGTTTTCCCCGTATATTTCTTATACTACAAAACAAATCTCGCCGTTAACGTCGGAAAAGAAATTCAAACCGTAAGACAAGCAGTAGACGTAAGGGCTGTCGTAGTTTTGGCAATTACCCTGTGCGCCGTAGCTGCGATGACCTTTATTTGCAAAAAGCAGAAAAAGACTTGGGGCGAATGGCTGTCGTTAGCCATAATAAACGCAATTTTCCTAGTTGCGGTTATTTGCGAGCCGTCTATACGTATAAACTACGTCTTTGCAATTTTGCTTGAAGGCATTATCTTTCTTATTCCGTTGTGGCACGCGTACAAACGCTCGCCTATTTTCCACACAACGCTGTTTCTTATTATGCTTTCGCCGACTATTCGCATCGGCACAGCCGGCGACTTTTGTATGAGAGCGTCAATTCCCGCTATATTCGTACTCATGGCATTGTGCTTACAGTATCTGTTCAATAATTCCGCAAAAATATTTACGCGTGTCAATAAAAACCGCTCAATGCTGATTACCAAAATATCTTGTTGGGCGCTTGTTATATGTATCAGCATAGGAGCTGTTACCCCGTTTATTGAATTCAAACGAGGCTTTGGCGAAGTCATAAGCAACAAAAGCATCGTTTTAGTAAATGACTCGACATACACCTTCGATCAAATATTCTACGGTAACCGAAAAAATCTGGATCGAAACTTTATTGCCGAAAACTATAATGAAACTTTCTTCTTCCGCTATTTGGCAAAATAGGAGGTAACGCATGGATATTTGTGTCCTGTTGGTAACATTTAACAGAAAAGCCGATCTTGAAAAAACGCTATCACTTTATGAAAGTCAATCATACAAGCCAAGGGCAATTATAGTAGTCGACAATCACAGCACGGACGGCACGGGCGAGATGCTCGCAGAGTGGTCCCGCCACGAAAGCGATATTAAGCACATAGTAGTTTCCATGTCCGAAAACGTAGGCGGAAGCGGCGGATTTTACGCAGGTATGGAGCATGCGCTCGGACTCGACTATGAGTGGATATTCGTATCCGACGACGACGCTATGCCTCGCAATGATACTCTTGAAATAATATCACGCTTTGCTGATAAGCATCCCGAGCTTGTCGCACAGTGCTCCGCCTTGTGCGGCGCGGTGGATGCGGGCGGCCATTATGCGACAGGTCACAGAGCAAGAATAAATAAAAAAAGCATTATCGGTATGCTTGACAAGCCTGTATCTCCCGAAGAATACGAAAAAGAATTTTTCGAGGTGGACTTTTTCTCGTATATCGGTACGTGCATACGAAAGTCCGCACTTGAAAAGGCAGGCTTGCCGCGCAAGGAATTTTTCATTTACAGCGATGATTTTGAACACGCCTTACGTGTCGGAAAGCAAGGAAAAATGCTTTGTATTCCCTCTGCTGTGCTTTGCCATGCCGACAACAACCCTTATTCCAAGGAAGCAAGCTGGCGCGACTATTACGCCACGAGAAACGTGCTGATAATGTACCGAGAGCATTTCGGCTCATTCGCCGCTTTTCGCAGAGGCTGCATGAGAAGATTTACTGCCTTGCGTTCGATAAATTCTTTGAAAATGAAGGTCATAAGCACAGCAATAAAGGATGCTAAGAAGGGCGTTACGGGGCTTCACCCGATATATCGCCCGGGTTGGAATCCAACAAAAAAATAACGGAGAGAATAAAATGTACGATTATCTTATCGTCGGCGCAGGTCTTTACGGCGCAACCTTTGCTCAAATAATGACTGAGAGAGGCAAAAAATGCCTTGTTATAGACAAGCGCGACCATATCGCCGGAAATATTTATACCAAAAAAGTTGAAGACATTGACGTTCACGTCTACGGCGCGCATATTTTCCACACGTCAAACGAGGACGTATGGAATTACGTTAACCGTTTCGCTAAATTCAACAGATATACAAACGCCCCCGTTGCCAACTATAAGGGAGAGATATATAATCTCCCCTTCAACATGAACACCTTTAACAAAATGTGGGGTGTAATAACGCCTGCCGAGGCAATGGCAAAAATAGACGAGCAAAAGGCGGCGCGCAAGGTTGACGAGCCGAAAAATCTTGAGGAGCAAGCCATAAATCTTATCGGAACGGATATCTACGAAAAGCTTGTAAAGTGCTACACAGAAAAGCAGTGGGGCAGACCTTGTACCGAGCTGCCGCCCTTTATAATCAAACGCCTTCCCGTCCGCTTTACGTACGACAACAACTATTTTAATGACCTTTATCAAGGAATACCCGTCGACGGATACACCTCTATGATAGAGCGTATGCTTGACGGTGTTGAGGTAAGACTCGGAGTTGATTATCTCCAAAACAAAGCAGAGCTTTCAAGGCTTGCAAAAACAGTAGTTTATACCGGAACCGTTGACTCGTACTTTGAGCATTGCTACGGAAATCTCGAATACAGAAACGTAAGCTTTGAGACCGAGATTCTTGACGTGGAGAATTATCAGGGCAACGCCGTAGTCAACTACACCGATAGCGAAACTCCCTATACCCGCATTATTGAGCACAAGCATTTCACCTTTGGCACACAGCCGAAAACCATCATAAGCAGAGAATATTCTGTGGAGTGGAAACCCGGCGATGAGCCTTATTACCCCGTAAATAACGAGAAAAACGGCGAGCTTTACGAAAAATACCGCAAGCTTGCAGAAAAAGAAGAAAACGTTATTTTCGGTGGCCGTCTCGGCGAGTACCGTTATTACGACATGGACAAGGTAATACTTGCGGCATTTGAACAGATACAAAAGCTTAAACAACCGTAAAGAGGCTGAGTCATTTAGATGCAGAAATCGTGATTTGCTTCTCGCCGACGTACAAAGGTACGGCAGAGAAGCAAATCGCGCCTTTAAAACACACATAAAAATGGAATTTGAGAGATTTTCTCGAAAATTCCTACAAAAAAGCAGCTTTCTACTATGTTTTGACATAGAAAAAACTGCTTTTTTGTTTTTATTGTGAAACGAAAACCACCAGCAGTGTGAAATGGTAAAATAAAGGTAGACACATAGAAAACCACTATGTATCTACCTTTTTATTATGGTATAATAAAAGAAAACAAAAGAAAAAGGAGAAATAAAATGAAAAAAGGACAAAAGAAGCGAATATGGACGAAAGAAGAAAAGTTAAAAATAATAAAGAGATATTCAGAAGAGCATTTATCTGCAAGAGAACTCGGTAAGATATATAATGCGGATCATAGCATGATCTGTAGATGGATCCGAGAGTACGCGGTTAAAGGTGAAGTTGCCTTTGAGGAAGTAAAAAGAAGCGGAAACAAATATGCAGCGTTACACACAAGCAAAAACATATCCGAAGCTGAACGGTTAAAGTTAGAAATAGCCAAACTGCGAGTAGAAAACGAAAGATTAAAAAAAGGGTACGTAGTGAAAGGAGTTGGTGCAAACAAGGAGTTCGTTACCATAAAAGATGTGAATACGAAATAATATATCTCTTAAAAGATAATTACAGTGTAAAATATCTTTGCGAGATTATGTCGGTTAATAGATCGGGATATTACAAATGGTTAGCTCGTAAGGATAAGCCAAACCGCTATGAACAGGATAGAATATTGCTAACAAAACTGCTGGCGGAACAACACCAAAAGCATAAGTCCAAAGGGTATCATTATCTTGCAAATATTGTAAGAAAAAATACCGGTTGGTTATTTTCAGATAATCTTGCACACAAATGTTGTAAATTTGCCGGAATACGTTCGAAAACCAAACGAGGATATAGGGCAAGTAAAGGAGAGGAAAGCGTAAAATTTCCAAACAAGGTAAAAGGTAAATGGATGGCAACAAGACCTCTTGAAATTGTAGTATCAGATATGACGTGTATATTCCATCGAGGCGTTCGATGGGAGTGGACGTATATATTAGATACATACAACAATGAAATTATAGCAAGCTCGGTAACAAAAAACCAAAACAGTAACATTCCATATTATCAATGTCTTAAACAACTTTTAGAAAGAGTAAAGGAGCAACCGCACCCAGTCATTTTGCACACCGACCAAGGTAGCGTTTACTCCTCAACAGGCTTTTATTTAGCCCATAAAGATTATACCATAATTGAGCGCTCTATGTCAAGAGTAGGAACGCCAACAGATAATCCAATTATTGAATCTATCAACGGTTGGATAAAAGAAGAATTGAAACACGACTTTGATTTGAAAAGTATCAAGTCATTTCCAGAGTTCATTGACAATTATGTATACTATTTTAACAACGAACGACTTTCTTCTAAATTGAACTACAAAACCCCTGTTCAATTTAGAATCGAACAGGGGTTTTAATAATTTGTGGTTTTTGTGTCTACTTTCTATTGACAACTTCA
>SVQL01000092.1 GCA_015065365.1 Oscillospiraceae bacterium
TCAAAATTAAAAGCAAAGAACAGCCTCAATACTTGGGTATTGCAGGTGTGCTCCTTTGTAGGGACAGGCGTCCTCGACTGTCCGCAAAAAACATATTTAACCCACAAATAAAATTTTATTGCGCAAGACTCTGTTTACACACAGGGCGGTGGCTTGCTGCCGCCGTTAAAAAATACGTCGATTCAATATACGGCGGGAGATAAACCCCCGCCATACAAATTTTAATTTTCAAATTCCCACGCACCGCCGTCTTTCGTTTGGGGATGCGATTTTCGCGCTTTTTGTAAAAAGCGCGGCAAAAACTTCACACAAATTTATTATTAGACGGACACATCGAAAAAATAATTATTCATTGGTTGAATATTGTTGGTATTTTCTAATGTAGAAAGACGGCGGACTCTACGCACCGCCGTCTTTCGTTTTTATTAAATAACAAAAAAGCTACCGAATTGCTCGGTAGCTTCTTTATGTTAACAGGGGGCTAAATTACTTAACCTCAACCTCAGCGCCTGCATCCTCGAGAGTCTTCTTAACGGACTCAGCCTCGTCCTTGGAAACGCCTTCCTTAACGGTCTTAGGTGCGCCCTCAACCATCTCCTTAGCTTCCTTAAGTCCAAGACCGGTGATCTCACGAACAGCCTTGATAACGTCGAGCTTCTTAGCTCCAAAGCTCTTAAGAACAACGTCAAACTCAGTCTTCTCCTCAACTGCTGCGGGAGCTGCGCCTGCTGCTGCAACTACGCCTACGGGAGCTGCTGCGGATACGCCGAATTCATCCTCAACTGCCTTTACGAGGTCAGCGAGTTCTACGATAGTAAGTGTCTTGATTTCTTCAAGAATGTTTGTAATCTTTTCAGATGCCATTTTAATTTTCCTCCTTAAATGGAATGTTTTTAATAAATTTTTTTGCGTGTGTCACGCTACGTCAAATCGCAGATAAATTAAGCCTCTGCGGGAGCCTCTGCTGCAGCCTCTTCTGCGGGTGCTGCTTCGCCGTCCTTGTCCACAACTGCCTGGAGAGCGTATGCAAGACCGTAAAGAGGGGACTTGATGCTTCCAAGAAGCTTTGCGATAAGAACTTCCTTCGAGGGGATTTCAGCGAGTCTGTTAACGGTTTCTACGCCAACTACTTCGCCGTCAAGGTAACCGGCAAGAATCTGGAAGGACTCGATCTTCTCGGCATATTCCTTGAGAACCTTTGCAGGAGCAACTGCGTTGTCACTTGCGATTGCGATAGCAGTCATACCGGTGAGGTACTGCTTCATATCGGACATGCCAACCTCGTCACATGCTCTGCCGGTAAGAGAATTCTTCATTACCATGTAGCTTACGCCTGCCTCACGGAGAGCCTTACGCATCTTGGTATCGTCCTCAACGGTGATACCCTGATAGTTAACTACTACACCTGCGGGAGAATTCTTAATCTTCTCGGCAAGATCAGCAACGACTGCTTGCTTCTGTTCAAGAATGGATTTGCTAGGCACTGTATTTACCTCCTGTTAGAATTTGCAGGAAAAAGAAAAAATCTTTCTTACGGGGGCGCACGCCGACCGAAGAAAGACACAAAAACGCCGCAAAAAGCGGATGTATTTTAATCATTTCCTCGGCAGGAGAGCTTTTATAAGCCTTTACCGTAAACCTGCTGTCTTTGGATAACGCATAGTATTATATCATAACCTTTTGCGTTTGTCAATACTTTTTTGAAAAATATTTTCCGAAATTTAAAAAGTTCCATACGCTTATGCGTACGGAACCTTGGAGCTGGTGATGTGACTCGAACACACGACCTGCTGATTACGAATCAGCTGCACTACCGACTGTGCTACACCAGCAAACATAGATATTATAATAGATAACTTCTTTTTTGTCAAGATGTTTTTTTAAAAAACATAATTTTATTTATTTCTTTTTTCTTTGTCGAGCCTTTTTTATTATTTTTTTGTTGATTTTTGAGGACATTTGTGTTAGAATATATAGAGTAAAAACTTGGGAGTGTTATTTATGAATCTTTGCGATCAAAAAACCATAAAGCAGCTTATGGCAATGTTTTCCCTTAATTTCCGTAAGGAATTCGGGCAGAACTTTTTGACTAACGTTTCGGTTGTTGAGGATATCGCGGATAACTGCTGCGACGATTCCGAGAGCACCGTTCTTGAGATTGGTCCCGGCGTCGGATCGCTGACGCGTGAGCTTGCGGTCAGATACAAAAGGGTAATAGCCGTTGAGATAGACAACGGTCTTATTCCCGTGCTCAAATATACTCTTGGAGAATTCAGCAACGTCACCGTGATAAACGAGGACGTTATGAAGCTTGATCTTGAGGAGCTTTTAGCTCCTGCGTTTGCGCGCGGCAAGGTCAGTGTTTGCGCAAATCTTCCTTATTATATAACCACTCCTATTTTGATGAAGCTTCTCGAATCGGGGCTCCCCTTCGACTCTATCACGGTAATGATACAGTCCGAGGTTGCGGACAGGCTCTGCGCAGTTCCCGGCGGGAAAAATTGCGGCGCAATAACCGCCGTGCTCAACTACTACGGAGAGCCGCGCCGTCTTTTCCGCGTCGGAGCGCATAATTTCGTTCCGCCTCCAAAGGTTGAGTCGTCGGTAATTCGCATCGACCTTTATAAGGAGCGTCCCTACCGACCGCTTGACGAGGCAATATTTTTCCGCACTGTCAAGGGCGCATTTGAGCAGCGCAGAAAGACTCTGCCCAACGCCCTGTCGGCGGCATTCGGCGAGCTTTCAAAGGAAGAGCTTACCGAGATAATCGTTAGCTGCGGACATTCCCCGGACGTGCGCGGCGAGCGCCTTACGGTTGAGGACTTTCGCGCCATCGCCGACGAGATTTACAGACGAACGCGTGCGGAGTCGTAAAAATGAAAAAGAATTATCAGAACGTAACTGTTTACGATGCGCTTATCTCCCGTCTTCACTTCATTTTCAAGGAATTCGATAATATTTTAGTTTCTTTTTCGGGCGGTAAGGACAGCGGACTGCTTTTGAACATCGTTGTTGATTTTAAGAATAAATACTATCCCGACAGAACGGTAGGTCTTTTTCATCAGGATTTTGAGGCGCAATACACTGCGACCTCGGAGTACGTTGAGCGCACCTTTGAGCGCCTTAAAAACGACGTCGAGCCGTATTGGGTATGCCTGCCCATGGCGACGAGGACGGCTATCAGCAACTACGAAATGTATTGGTATCCGTGGAACGACACGGAGCGTGAGCTTTGGGTGCGCCCTATGCCGTGTCACGACTACGTTATAAATCTTGAGAACAACCCCTTTTCTTACTATTCCTACCGTATGCATCAGGAGGATCTTGCCAAGTACTTTACGCGTTGGTACAAGGACGTTCACGGCGGTGGTAAGACCGTCTGTCTGCTCGGAGTCAGAGCCGACGAGTCGCTTAACCGCTATAACGGTATCGTCAATAAAAAATTCGGCTACAAGGGCGAGCAGTATCTGACTCGGCAGGTTAAGGACGTTTGGATAGCTTCTCCCATGTACGATTGGTCGCTATCCGACGTCTGGTACGCAAACTATCACTTTGGATACGACTACAACCACCTCTACGAGCTTTATTTCAAGGCGGGACTTCCGCCTGAAAAAATGCGCGTTGCCTCTCCCTTTAACGATTACGCCAAGGACAGCCTTAACCTCTACCGAGTTATTGATCCCGCGATATGGACGAAGCTTGTAGGGCGTGTCAAGGGAGTCAACTTCGGCGCGATATACGGAAGGACAAAGGCACTCGGCTACCGAAATCTGAAGCTTCCCGAGGGGCATACGTGGGAAAGCTATACCAAATTTCTCTTGGATACGCTCCCACCGCTGACGCGTCAGAACTACATAAAAAAATTCAACACCTCGATACGGTTTTGGCGTAAAACCGGGGGAGGTCTTGACGAGGAAGTCATTAACGAGCTTATTGATAAGGGCTACGACGTGCGCCGAAACGGCGTTTCGTGCTATACGCTTGATCTCAAATACCGCGTCATATTTTGGGGCAGTATTCCGGATCATACCGACGATATAAGATCAAGCAAGGATATTCCGAGCTGGAAGCGAATGTGCTACTGTATTCTCAAAAACGATCATAACTGTCGCTTTATGGGCTTTGGGCTTACTCGTCAGCAAACAAAACAAATTGCGCTCCTCAGAGAAAAATATCAAAAGGTTGGTGAGATACAATGAGCTATAAAAGTCCGGTTTATGGCGTAAGAGCCGTGCCGATAGAAAAAATACAGCCCAATGACTACAATCCGAATACCGTTGCGCCTCCCGAATTTTCTCTGCTCTATCAGAGTATTCTTGAGGACGGATATACCATGCCCATCGTCTGCTACTACGACGCGGAGCGCGACAGATATATAATCGTAGACGGCTTTCACAGGTACAGAGTAATGCTAGACTACCCCGATATTTACGAGCGAGAGGGAGGACTTCTTCCCGTGTCCGTAATAGATAAGCCGCTCGATTACAGAATGGCAAGTACGATTCGCCACAACCGCGCGCGTGGCGCGCACGACGTTGACCTTATGAGCAACATCGTAACCGAGCTTCACGACCTCGGCAGGTCTGACAAATGGATTTCCAAGCACCTCGGTATGGATGCCGACGAGATTTTACGCCTGAAGCAGATAACGGGGCTTGCCGCGCTCTTTCGTGAGTCCGGCTTTGGAAACGCTTGGACGCCATTTGACGGCGAGGAGCCTGACAGCGCGAGAGAGCCTACGTCGGGCGACTTCGACGACTTTGATGACGTTAGCGATGAAATATATTATATTAGGTAAATAGGAGAAAATCATGGCAAGAATAGCAATTCTTATCCCTTGCTACAACGAAAGCCAGACTATTGCAAAGGTCGTTCGTGACTTCCGCGAGGCGCTTCCCGAGGCTGATATTTACGTTTACGACAACAATTCAACAGACGGTACGGACAAAATTGCCGCTGAGGCGGGCGCTATCGTGCGCTACGAATACCGTCAGGGTAAGGGTAACGTTATTCGCAGTATGTTCAGAGATATTGATGCGGACTGCTATCTGATGATTGACGGGGACGACACGTATCCCGCGCAGCACGCAAGAGAGATGTGCGACCTTGTGCTTAATAAGGGCGTTGATATGGTTATCGGTGACCGTCTCTCATCAACCTACTTCAAGGAGAACAAGCGTCCGTTCCACAACGTCGGAAACCGCACGGTGCGTTTCCTCATAAACAAAATATTCAAGAGTAGGGTAAAGGATATAATGACGGGCTATCGCGCCTTCAGCAAGCCATTTGTCAAAAATTTCCCCGTCCTCTCTAAGGGCTTTGAGATTGAAACGGAAATGACTATTCACGCGCTTGATAAGAATTTCCTTCTTGAGGAAATTCCGGTGGAGTACCGCGACCGCCCTGCAGGAAGCGTATCAAAGCTTAACACCGTTTCCGACGGAATTAAGGTTTTGATGACTATATTCCGTCTGTTCTCGGAATATAAGCCGCTTCGCTTCTTCTCAATCATCTCTACTGCGCTCGTACTTCTCGGAACAGGCTTTATTATCCCCGTTCTCGTGGATTATTTCCGATTCGGCACGGTCGAGCGTTTCCCAACTCTGTTCGTTTGCGTCGCTTGCTACATAATTGCCGCGCTCCTTTGGTCCTGCGGTATTATCCTCCACGCAGTCGCTAAAAAGCACCGTATGCTCTTCGAGCTATTAATGAACCGCAAATAAATACGCGTGGGGATGCGGGGGACGCGGTTTTTCGCGCTTTTTGTAAAAAGCGCGGCAAAAACTTCCCACAAAAAATATTATAAGACAGACATATCGAAGAAATATGGTTTATCGGTTGAATATTGTTGGTATTTTCTAATGTAGAAAGACGGCGGACTCTACGCACCGCCGTCTTTCGTTTTTTGGTTATAGAAAACCACCTGCTAAGCAGGTGGTTCAGTAGAGGCTTTTGCCGTTGAACAAAAAGCACCTTCTATGTTATAATACAAGCGGGTCTAGCCAACCGCAAGTAAAATAAACATAGA
>SVQL01000093.1 GCA_015065365.1 Oscillospiraceae bacterium
GCTTGGTGTTCTCGTCCTCGGGGTTGACCGCGACCGCGGTATCACCGAACATAGTCTCGGGACGGGTGGTAGCAACCTCAACGTAGCCGTCCTCACCGATGATGGGATACTTGATGTGCCAGAAATATCCGGGCTGATCCTTGTATTCAACCTCCGCGTCGGAAAGCGCAGTCAGACAGCGAGGACACCAGTTGATGATACGGTGACCGCGATAGATAAGTCCCTTGTCGTAAAGGTTTACGAAGACCTCACGAACCGCCTTGGAGCAGCCCTCGTCCATGGTAAATCTCTGTCTTGTCCAGTCGCAGGAAGCGCCAAGCTTCTTGAGCTGACCCGTAATGCGAGCCTCGTATGTGTCCTTCCAGCCCCAAACGCGCTCGAGGAACTTCTCGCGACCAAGATCGTATCTTGTCAATCCCTCGTCAACGCGAAGTCTCTCCTCAACCTTGATCTGCGTAGCAATGCCCGCGTGGTCTGTGCCGGGAACCCAAAGCGTGTTGAAGCCCTGCATTCTCTTGTATCGAACGAGAATGTCCTGTAAGGTCTCGTCAAGTGCGTGACCCATGTGGAGCTGACCCGTGACGTTGGGAGGGGGAATTACTATCGAAAAAGAGGGATTGTTGTTGTTCTTGTCGGGCGTGAAATATCCCTTTTCACACCACTCGGCGTATATCCTGTCCTCAAACTCGGACGGCGAATACGTCTTCGGTAATTCATTGTAACTGTTCATTTTTTATATTTCCTTTCTGTTGTTAAACATAGTAACTGAATGTATCGATTTCTCTACTTTTCTTGAAAGAAAAGTAGCAAAAGAACTTCCCCTATATTTTGGGTCCTTTTACAGTGCCGTAGAATTTTTTCAGCGGCAAGCCTCGAAAAAATTCCTCTCTATCGTTTCTTACTTATAAGGTGTTGAACCCAAGCCATCTCGCCCGTCTTAAAACCAATAATCAACCCGCCCGGTCGGCGAAGCCGACTTTTAAGATTAAAAGCAACTCAATCATCAAAACGGAGAGGGGAATTCTTAAGGGCGGAGAGGATGTTGAAGCAAGAGAAAATGCGGCTCGCTGCTTTTTTTCTTGCGAAACCCTCTCCCCCTTAAGCGGCGTTTCTTTTGTAACTTTTCTTGTCGCTGATGACAAGAAAAGTTAATAAAAACCCATACAAACAAAAAAGCCCCGATGTAAAAACATCAGGACGTCAATACGCGGTACCACCTAATTTGCATCTGCCGTAGGGGCGGATTCCATATCCGCCCGAAAAAATCGGACAAACACCACTCAAAAGCTCTAACGTCGCCACCGTCGCAGACTACTCAGCAAAAAAGCCTTCACCCGCACCACTCGCAAGCTACCTTCAACCGCCGCCTCTGTGGATTTTCACCTGCCATCCACTCTCTGAAAGAGACCTGCGACCTACTCCTCTTGGTCATCGCGTTTAAATATGATAACACATTATAACACTTGTTTTGAGTTTTGTCAACCGTTTTATAACAGTTTTTTTAATGAAAGGAGCATTAATTCATATAAAAAACAACAAACGAAAATTGATTCTCACGATGTTGGTAAGAAATTAGGTCTTTTATTCTATACTATCTCCATATTTGACGTGTTTCCATCATAATATTGACATTTTTCGACGCAAATGGTATAATGTATACCGATTGGAAAGGAGGTCCTTGAATGTTACCGATAATTTTGAACGTTGCTGATGACGACGACCGTTCATTCGTGGAAGATATCTACGTAAAATATGAAAATCAGCTCTATTTGATATCAATGAAATACTTGCAAAATCATCACGATGCGCAAGACTGCGTACACGATACGATCAAATTGGTCATCGACTATATAGAAAAGTTTAAAACGGCGCAGGATAATGGATATCTTGAAAGACTGTTAACGGTGGTGTGCCGTAATTGTGCTAAAAACGCGTTGCGTGTGAAAATTCGAAAAAACGAGTACGAGCAGTCGCTCACCCGATACAATTACGACGAGGACTCATATGAGGATATCGATATCCCCGACTACACCTCGTGCGTTGATAAACTGTACGTCAGCGAAGAGAATTGTGAGTATCTTCATACGCTTATAAATAAACTTGACGATAAATACCGTGATGTTATTTTGTTTAAAAGCCTGGGCTTTGACAGCAAAAGCATCGCTAAAATGATGAATATTTCCGAGGAACTTGTAAGAAAGAGATATTCGCGTGCGAAAAAGAAGCTTTGGGAAATGGGAGGTGAAGAGCTCTATGTTGAATAATACCGACAAATTCGATCATTTAATTGCATTGGCGGCAATGAAATGCACCGAGGAGGAGGCAAGCGAGCTCAAAAGCTTGGATACTTCATCCGTGAGCTTTGATCCCTCGTATTACAGAAAAAGGAACAAGGTTATACGCCAATATAAGTATAGGACGACCGGCAGGAGATCAACAGCAGCAAGATTGGCTGTGGCGATAGCGGCAGCGATTATTCTTATGTCGCTTTTGATAGGATGCGTGCCCAGACTCAGAGAGGCAATATATAATGCCATCGTCGAGTGGTACAATGATTATTTTGCTGTTCGTTATGAAGACCCCGATGGCAAAGAGAAGGAGACCTTGTATGAGGAGGAGTCGACAACAGCAAACGAGCTTGGCGCAGATGCCCCAATATATATTGAGGACATACATAAACCAAGAGATCTGCCCGAAGGCGTTTGGGAGGATGTTCTATCCGAGAATAATACTCATATAACTATTGACTACTATATTGGTGATGAGTATCTGTTTTCGTTTACACAGAATATATTGAAACCAATTGATAGATACGTCGATAATGAAGACGTAAACGTTACATATATTCAAATTAATGGAAATGGTGCCACGGTCGTAGAATATATACACAAAAAAGAAATAAATATCATCTGGAGAGATAGCGAATATTCATATCATATATTTTCTACGGAATGTGATCTTGATACCTTGGTTCAATATGCAAAAAGTGTAAAATAAATTGCATTTTTTAAAATTAAATATCAAAAAATAAAAATTTTTAAAAAATCCTGAAAAATGTTGTCACGTTTTCGGGATTTTTTTGTTATGAATATCGGGCCCCCAAAAATGTCTTGATGACATTGGAGGAAAATGAAACGTAATAACGCAATAAAAGCAATCGTATCAATTGCGCTTTCGATTATTATGATCTGCTCGCTTACAGCTCCTGCATTTGCCGCGCAGCCCGAGGATACGGCCGTACAACCCAGATGGACGAGCATCGCGACTATGGAAGTTAGTATGAGCTTTGTGGGAAGCGACGGTAACGTTTCGGCTATTGCAAGGAAGCAGTCAACCGCATCGCATATCGTAGGCACGCTCTATCTATACAAGTGGAACGGATCGTACTACGAATATATGGATGAGGTTTCGGGCAGCAAAAGGGTAGGAACCCTGGCTCTTAGTATCGACTTCGTTTGCGAAAAAGGAGTTCAGTACAAGGGAGTCCTGACTGTTGTTGCTTATACTGATGAGCACGGTGAGTACGAAAGCGTTTACTACTGCGAAACCTGTAAATAATTTGACTATAAGAAAATCTGCAATCAACCAAAAAATAATATTGATAGAAAGATCATTATAGACGTTCTACGGGGTCCAAAAAATACAATATCTATTTATTCATCAGATCATTGATGACGTCAAGAAAATGTACCTGTGGAATTCTGTACTTATTCAAGATGTCAACGATAGATAGGGCGAGGTCCTTATCGGTGCCGATCTCCTTGATGCATATGACGTTATGCTCATATGCATCATGCACGGCTATACCGTAAGCATTCTCCGAGTCGGTTTTTGTGATCACAGCCAAACTGTATTCACATACGTCACCGAGAGAAGCTACACGAGCCGCGATTGATTTGTTCGTCTCCATTTTGCGACACTCCTTTCTTTCGGGTGACATCATTATACCCTATGCAAAAAAGTGTTTTTATCACTGTACAACAGCCCCTTTGTCAATGAAAGCACAAAGCATATGGCGCAGATCAATTATTGGATATCTATGATTGAAACAGAAGGACTGGGCAGCGTATCTAAAGATATAGAGAAGTTTGACGTTTCTGCTCTGGATAAAATATTCTATATTGCAAAATACGTTTTGTTGCAAGATTTTGAAAAAGTGTCGGGAATTATTGACGATCTCTACACTAAAAAAGAGATACCTATTTATGCGCTGGAAGAATGGCCGTTGTTTATGCACTATAAATTATCACCTGAATATTGTGCGTTTAAGAAGAGACACGCCGAGCTGGGCGCCGTTGTCATGTCTGAACCCAAAACAGAGAATTTGATGGAAAACAATAAAGCAACACAAAACGTGCGAGCTGAATTGCAAGAATCCGAAAATGCTTAACAAGTCAGAAACAGTGGAGAAAAATGTGATCAATCTTGATCCACATTCTGATACTAAAAAATCGGAAAGAGCATTGCCTCTTTCCGATTTTTTGAGTAAGTTGTCAATTATATCTAACCTTGGCTTTACCCCCGAGATATGTGATCTTCGGGGATGTTTTTGCTTGCCACGTACACGTACAACAGCAACAACGGCAAGCTGGTGTCTATGAAATACGGAAACGACACCATTCCTGTAACTTATCAGTACGATGCTCTTGACAGATTGAAAAGAGTCTGCTGTAACATTGAAGGTAAGCTTTCGGAATACGTCCGGTATAATCTTGATGATAGAGGCATTTGCTTGTCATTAAAAAACGGCAAGTTTCTAAAAAATATTAGATTCAAAAAATAATTTAAAAAATTTGAAAAAAGGGGTTGACAAATCGAAATTTGTTTGATATAATAGACAAGTCGTCAAGACAAAGTGAATATTTGCTGGTATGGCTCAGTCGGTAGAGCACGTCATTGGTAATGACGAGGTCATCAGTTCGATTCTGATTACCAGCTCCAAAATCCATCGCAAAAGCGGTGGATTTTTTGTTTCTACTTCGCCACGGCTCAGTCGGTAGAGCACGTCATTGGTAAGGACGACCTACGTTCGCTGCGCTCACTGTGCGAAATTGCTTCGCAATTATCGGGATCATCAGTTCGATTCTGATTACCAGCTCCAAAATCCATCGCAAAAGCGGTGGATTTTTTGTTTTCCTTGACATTTTCTTCAAACTATGCTACCATAGTTACAGAAAGGCGGTGAACTTATGAGCAATAAAGCAGGATCAATAGCTGTAATATGTATCTTAACTATTCTGCTGATAATTTCAGTAGCAATCTTCCTTTCGACTCAAAACTCATTGGACAATATGCAAAACGTCGATCCCTCCAACGATCAATTACCGGGAGCATCTGTTCTGGCAACAATTATTGGCTCGCTGACAGTATGGTTAGGCTTCATATTGGGCGAGTTCATCGTTTCTATGATAGGATTTGCCGGTTCCTTCTTGGCAATTAAAATCGCCCCAAGTCGCGTCCTGAAGGGAATTTCCATCGGCTTTTTCGTTTTCTATTCATTGATTGCTCTGGTATCAACCGCTGCGATCGTTTTCATTGTTATAGCAATCGTATAACAGCATAATTTCAAATCACAAAAAGCGCAACGCCATCGGCGTTGCGCTTTCTCATTTTTTCCTCCCCATCACGATCGGCAACACCGCCGCCAAGAAAAACACACAGCAAACGAACGCCGCATTTGAGTAATCTCGTCCCGACACCTCAAGGGACGGGAGCTTTGCCAAAGCCTCCTTTGAAAAGGGAAATATCTTCAATGCAACCCACATCAGCGCCGTACATATCACCCCCTGTGCCGCTTTGGCAATAAAAAACGGTTTAAATGACACCCCGCGCCCCGAGCATATCGTTATTATCTGAAAATGCACCGATAACCCCGACCACCCCGCGCCCGCCGCGCAAAGCAAGACCGCCGC
>SVQL01000094.1 GCA_015065365.1 Oscillospiraceae bacterium
TAACTCTCACGCCTATCTCGCTATCGTGCGAGCCGCCGTATATCGTCATTTTTATGTTTTTTCCGTAGGTGGTCATATAAGCTCCTCGGTATTTTTATTTTTCAATATTTAAATGCAGATATCTATTTATATCATTCCAAAAATCGGGATAGGATTTTTCTACGCATTCGGCGCCGTTTACGGTAACGCCATTCTCAGTAGCAACGGACGCGACTGCCGCGCTCATTGCTATTCTGTGGTCGTTAAACGAGTCTACCGTGCCCCCGACAAGACGGCTTTTTCCGTATATCACGAGTCCGTCCTCGGTAGCTTCAACATCTGCACCGAGCGATGAAAGCATGGAGCGTACCGACTCGATTCTGTCGCTTTCCTTAAGGCGAAGCCTTGCCGCGCCGCGTATAACCGTTTTTCCTTGACTGACGGCAGCAACCGTTGCCAATACGGGAACGAGATCGGGTATTTGAGTTGCGTCTATATCTATTCCGCGAAGCGGCTTTCCGCCTTTTACGGTATATTCATTATTGCTTACAATGACGTCTGCGCCGAACTCACGTAGCAGCTCTACTATTTTAGCATCACCTTGACGCGAGCTATGCGAAAGTCCGCAAACGGTGACTATGCCGTTGCCGATAGCACCCATGCAAAGGGGAAACGCGGCGTTCGACCAGTCGCCCTCAACGTCTACGTGCGACGGAGATATAAGGCGCGCGACTTTTTTTACTAAATACCCGTAATCTGTTTTTATTGGCTCTGCTCCGAAAATACGCAAAGCATCTACCGTCATATCAACGTAAGGCGCGGATTCCATATTGCCCTCGATAATGAGCCTTCCGCCCTCGCCCGAAAAGGTGAGAGCAAAGAGCAGACCGCTTATATACTGCGAGGAAACGTCACCGCGTATGCGATACTCATCTCCTATAAGCCTTCCCTCGCATTTGAGTGGGTTTGAGCCTTGGGGAGAGAGCACTGCACCGTGGTTTATAAGCTCCTCGTAAAGGGGAGATATGGGACGCTCGGGGAGTCTGCCACGCATGTTAAACTCTGCGGAGATACCGAGCGCGCTCACAACGGGAAGAAGAAAGCGGAGCGTTGAGCCGCTTTCGTTGCAGTTAAGGCTTATCTTGCTTTTTGGGGTGCTTACGGGCTTAACGTAAAAATACGGCTTTTCGTATTTAATGTCAGCGCCCATGGCAAGGAGGCATTCGGCGGTTGCTGTGATGTCCTTGTTGGTTCTGTCGCAACGGATAACGCTTGGCTTGTCCGCAAACGCGGCACAGATAAGTATTCTGTGAGCAGCCGATTTTGAGGATATCGCCTGTATTTTACCGTTAGGTACAGAGGGGTGTAGACTTACGTTCATTTTGAAAGTCCTTTCGCAATAAAGTCGGAAAGCTCAGTAAGAGTCATAGTTACTAGTCGGGAGTCACCTATCGAATAGGGAATTACGAGCGTTATTTTGTCGCCCTGTCGCTTCTTATCTGCGGTTGCAGCTTCAAAAATCTCGTCTGCTTTAAACGGACATTCAGTGGGAAGCCCCTCGCGGCGGAGTGAACAAATAAGAGAATTTAAGTCAGCTTCTGGACAAATGCCGCATTTTACTGCCGCACGCATAACGGTTACCATACCGATAGCGACGGCATTGCCGTGAGAAATCTCGAAATTCGAGCATGCCTCAACTGCGTGTCCGACGGTGTGCCCGAGATTGAGAAGCTGGCGCTTTCCGCTGTCAAATTCATCCTCCTCGACTACGTCGCGCTTGTTGCGTATGCACTCGGCTATAACACTCTCAATTTGTGGGCGAATACCCATACGTAGGCTATCGAAAAAGGCTTTGTCATTTATAACGCCGTATTTTATTACCTCGGCACAGCCATCGGCAAAAATATTTTCAGGGAGTGTGTTCAGCGTGGAGTAGTCACATATTACGAGAGAGGGCTGGTGAAAGGCACCCGCAAGATTTTTACCCGCAACCAAGTCAACGCCCGTTTTACCGCCTACGGACGAATCAACTGCGGCTAAAAGTGTTGTCGGTATCTGAATAAATTTTATTCCGCGCAGATAAACTGCCGCGGCAAAGCCGCACATATCGCCCACTACACCGCCGCCGAGGGCTACCATGCAGTCGGAGCGAGTAAGTCTGTTTTTCGCAAGAAATTCCAAAAGCTTTATAAGTGTCGCAGTGTTTTTTGAGGCTTCACCGTGAGGAAAAACAAAGCTTATTACGTCATAGCCCGCGTTAGTTAAGGACTTTTTCGCTCTGTCGAGATAAAGGGCTGCGACTGTGTCGTCCGTGACGATACAGGTTTTGCAGGGCTTTATTACCCTTGTGGAAAGCTCTCCGCAGGTATCGAGAAGATTCGTGCCTATTATTACGTCATAAGGTGTTGATGCGTTTATTTTTACAGTCGTCATAAAATTTCTCCAATTATCCGTCTACCTGTTCCTTTGCAATGCGACCGTCGCGAAGCAGTGAACGAAGCGTATCGGCATCGTCCTCTGCTATGGCATTACGGTATTCGGAAAGTGATTTAATTATAGAATCTATTTCAAAGAGAAGTGGTTCTTTATTTTCAAGGAAAAGCTCCGTCCACATATATTCGTTGAGCCACGCGACGCGAGTCATGTCCTTATAGCTGCCCGCCGAAAAGCCCTTGTGGCTTTGAGCAGTCGGACTTTTTACGTATGCGTTTGAAACGACGTGCGCCAGCTGTGAGGTGAACGCTATCATTGCATCGTGTTTTTCCGCTGTGGTGACGGTTATTTTACCGAACATAGCGGGGGAAAGAAGCTTTTTTACGTTGTCAAGAAAGTAAATATCGTCGCACGTGTCGGGAACTAAAACCATCGGGGCGTTTTTAAAAAGCGTCGCCTTTGAGTATTTTATGCCCGAGTACTGCGTTCCCGCCATGGGGTGTCCGCCAACGAAGGTAAAGCCGTGCTTTTTTGATAGAGCAAAGCCCGCGTCGCATATCTGCTTTTTCGTGCCGCAAAGGTCTATGACCACGGCGCTCTTATTTATTATGGGGGCGATTTCTTCAAGGTATTTTATCGCGGCACGCGGGTACAGCGCTATGAAAATGAGGTTGCACGAGGGAACGGTACTCTCATCAAGGACTCCGTCAGTTATACCCGCAAGAGCGGCATATCCTAAGGATGCGGTGTTTTTGTCGTAGCCGAGGACTGTGTGACCTGCCGCCTTGTATGCCTTCGCCATAGAGCCGCCGATAAGTCCAAGCCCGCAAATTCCAACTGTCATCTCAAGCCTCCTCTACTGCCGCAAGCACGCGCTTTACCGCCTTCGTAACATCGGAGAAGGCGGCGGGGGTGAGCGACTGAGGACCGTCACAAAGCGCGTGCGCGGGGTCGTTGTGTACCTCTATCATTAGTCCATCCGCGCCTGCGGCAGCGGCGGCAAGAGCCATGGGCTTAACAAGCTTTGCAACGCCTGTTGCGTGAGAGGGATCAACTACGATAGGCAGGTGAGTAAGCTCACGAAGCATGGGAACTGCGGAGATATCAAGCGTATTTCTCGTGTATGTTTCAAAGGTGCGTATACCTCTCTCGCAAAGAATGACGTTCTCGTTTCCGCCCGCCATAATGTATTCGGCAGACATAAGAAGCTCCTTGAGAGTATTCGCAAGTCCGCGCTTGAGAAGTATGGGTTTATTCGTGTGCCCGAGTTCCTTGAGTAATTCAAAATTCTGCATATTACGCGCTCCTACCTGAATAACGTCGACGTCTTCAAATAGTGGCAGGTGATTCGCATTCATAATTTCCGTTACTATCGGCAAGCCGGTCTCCCTTTTTGCCAGAAGCAAAAGCTCTATGCCGTCAGCCTTAAGACCTTGGAAGTCATAGGGCGAGGTACGGGGCTTGAAAGCTCCGCCGCGAAGCATTGTTGCACCTGCAGCCTTTACCTCTCTGGCAATTTCCATTACTTGCTCCTCGCTCTCAACAGAGCAAGGACCTGCGATAAGCGCGAAGTCCTTACCGCCGACAGAGGTGTTACCTACATTTATTATAGTATCGTCGGGATGGAATTTTCTGTTTGCGCTCTTGAACGGCTCGCTGATGCGCTTTACCGTTTCTATCATATCAAGACCGAGTAAAAGCTCCTCGTCGATTTTTGTCGTGTCACCGATAAGTCCTATGACCGTATGAGTGCTACCCTTTGAAATATGAACGTCAAGCCCCTGTGAGCGAAGCCAAGAGGAAAGGTTTTCGATTTGGTTGTCAGAGGTTCCGTTTTTAAGTACTGCTATCATAGCTTTCTCCTTTAAAAGAAAATAAGCGCTACGGGTGATTTACCGTGCGCTTAATCTATGGTTATAAAAATCATAAAATAAAAATTCGCGTCACAAAACACCCTTATTTTTTACTTGTTTTAAAGTAATAAAAATAAAGGTAGTTAAATTTGCCTGCGAATACCTTATTCATGCTTTTTCTCCAATTCCAAGAATTTAAGATAAGTTTATCACTAACTTAACTGTTTGTCAAGACTTTTTTGCAAAAAAGCAAATAAAAATGCCTTTGTCACATAATGTAACAAAGGCATTTTGCTTTTTATGGCTCATCGTCCTTTTTTTCATCGTCTGAAGCAGATTCCTCGATTTCAAGGTCTTGTGCTTCTTCTGACGTTTCTTCGGTTGTGACATCGTCGTAATCTGAGTTTTCAGATGCATCGATCGATTCGACCTCGGTCTCGGCGGTATTGCTTTCCGCATCATCGAAGTCAGTCTCGGAAGACAAACCTTCGGTCTTACGACTCTTTTTCTTAGCGTCCTCTTCAGCCGCCTTTTTCGCTTCTTCCTCACGAATACGGCGCTCCTCCTCCTGCTTTCTGCGGCGTTCCTCATTTTCCTCGCGACTCTTGCGTTGCTTAGCAGCAGTCATTTCCTCAAGCTCCTCAAAGGTGGGAGTACCCTCCATAGCTGCCTTGAACTGTTCGCCGTCCATTATCTCGTTCTTTACGAGGAATTCTGCGATGAAGTGGAGTTTGTCAATATTATCGTTAAGAATCTGCTTTGCTCTTTCATAAGCCTCGGTGATAATTGCGTGTATCTCTGCGTCTATCTTAGCCGCCGTCTCGTCGGAGTAATCCTGCGAGCTTGCGAAATCACGACCGAGGAATACCTCGCCGTGGTCAGAGCCGAATGCGCGAAGACCGAGCACGGAGCTCATGCCGAGCTGGGTTACCATCTTCTTTGCGATATCGGTTGCACGCTGAATGTCGTTCGAAGCGCCACCCGAAACGTCACCGAATATAATTTCTTCTGCGGCTCTACCGCCAAGGAGCATAGAAATTTTTTCCTTAAGCTCGTTCTTATATACGCTGTATTTATCCTCCGTGGGGGGATTGAGCGTATAACCGAGAGCGTTTCCGCTGGGAATAATTGATATCTGCTGAACGGGATCCATAGTGGGAAGAACGTGCGCTATAATTGCGTGACCTGCCTCATGGTAAGCCGTATTCTTCTTTTCTCTTTCCTTCATAGCGCGGGACTTCTTCTTCGGACCTGCAATTACCTTGATAAATGCGTCCTCAATGTCGTCCATACCGATGAGGGATTTACCCCTGCGAGCCGCCAAAAGAGCCGCCTCATTGAGAAGGTTTGCAAGATCTGCGCCTGTAAAACCTGCGGTTGTCTTTGCAACTGCCGCGAGATTAACAGACGCCTCCATAGGCTTATTCTTTGCGTGAACCTTAAGAATTGCCTCACGTCCGTTTATATCGGGATAATTTACGGTTACCTGTCTGTCAAATCGACCGGGTCTGAGAAGCGCGGGGTCGAGAATGTCTGGGCGGTTGGTTGCCGCGATAACTATTATTCCATCGTGTGAGCCAAAA
>SVQL01000095.1 GCA_015065365.1 Oscillospiraceae bacterium
TTCTATGTTTATTTTACTTGCGGTTGGCTAGACCCGCTTGTATTATAACATAGAAGGTGCTTTTTGTTCAACGGCAAAAGCCTCTACTGAACCACCTGCTTAGCAGGTGGTTTTCTATAACCAAAAACACACCCCCGACGGTCTGTCGGGGGTGATTTTATTTAATACCGAAAAGTGCTTTTGCGTTATTTCTTGTTATTTCAACGATTTCCTCATAAGATCTGTTTTTAATTTCTGCGAGTCTTTGCGCGGTAAGTACCATAAGCCCCGAATGATTTAGCTGTCCTCTGTACGGGTGAGGCGCAAGATATGGAGAATCGGTTTCTATTAGTATCCTGTCAATTGGAACCGTCTCGGCAGCCTCAACAGCTTTTCTCGCGTTTTTAAACGTCAGGACACCGGAGAAAGATATATACCAACCACGTTTTACAAGCTCTTTCGCCATCTCGGGGCTTCCGCTGAAGCTATGAAACACTCCGCGCACGTTCTTATATTTTATAACAGTTTCAAAGCAATCACCGTGCGCGTCTCTGTCGTGAATAATAACGGGCATATCAAGCTCCTCTGCCATTTCGAGCTGCTTTTCAAAGCAATACGACTGCTTTTCTTTATTAAATCCCTCGTAGTGGTAATCAAGTCCTATCTCTCCGAGAGCAACTATTTTGTTTTTCTCTCGCTTTTCTTTTGAATTGATAAGCTCATACAGCACTTTCAACTCCGCATCGGGAGCATCTATGTACATCATTTCCTCGGGATGTATTCCGACAGCTGCGTACATTCTCTCGTAATTTGACGCCTGTTCAATGCAAATAAGATTATTTGTATTGTTCGTTCCTACGTTTATAACACCCGAAACTCCCTTTCCAAAGACGCTGTTTTGGAGTATTTCGTCTGCACTGTCATCAAACCGTCTATCGAAATAGTGCGCGTGAGAGTCAAAAAGCCCAGTGCAGTCAAAGAACTCACTAATTGTATCCAACATATTAAAACTCCTGCTTTATACTTCTTTTGAAAAGTGCGCCCAGCTCGTCTGCCGCATCCGCTCCGTTATAAAGAATATTATAAATAGCGGTACAAATAGGAAGCTCGACTGAATGGACTTCGGCAAGCTCAACCAACGCCTTGACCGTGTAATATCCTTCTGCAAGAAGTGTATATTTCTCTCCGCTCACAATACACTCTCCGAATTGTCGGTTATGGCTGTATTTTGAAAATACCGTTGCCTCATAATCACCAAGATGACAAAGCCCATATGCAGAAAGCTCGTTACCGCCCATTGCGGTAATCAGCCTTGCGATCTCTCTGGTTCCTCGTGACATAAGTGCGCCCTTCAAGGTTGAAAGCTTAAGACCGTCAAGTATACCCGCCGCAATTCCTATTACGTTCTTTGCCGCCGCGCCTATCTCATTTCCTATAATATCCGTTCCGTAGTAAAAGCGAATAAGCTCTCCCGAGAAGTTGTCAACGAGTAGCTTTTTAACATCCTCACGTTCACTGTCAATAACCATACAGTTCGGTATTCCGGCAAAAAACTCCTGAACGTGACCGGGACCTAACCACACGGCAATTCCGCACGACTCGTCAAGACTTTCCTTAGCTATCTCAGAGAGTCTTTTGCCTGTTCCCGTTTCAATTCCCTTCATACAAAGCACGAACACCTTGTTCTTGAGTCCGAGCGGCAATATTTCTTTCATAAATGAGCGAAGACCTTGAGATGCAATAGAAATAATTATGACTTCTGCATCCTTCAGACAGTTTATATCCGTTGACAGATTTATACTTTGCGGTAATTCAAGAAGGTCGTTTTTTCGCTCCTTGATAAATCTTTTCATGTGCTCGGAGCTACTACGACCGTACAATGTTACCTCATGCTCCTTGAGGTTGAGATACCACGCAATAAGCGACCCCCAACGTCCGCAACCTACTACTGAAATTTTCATTTTTCCTCCAAGAACGGGGACTGTCAAATGCAGACAGTCCCCCTATTTTTCAGTTATCTTATTCTCTCACCGAGAGGCGTATCGTCAGCGAGGAATACAACTCTTACCTGCTCCTCACCGCTTGCGAGAATCATTCCCTGTGATTCTATTCCGCAAAGCGTTGCGGGCTTAAGATTTGTAACGAGTATTATTTTCTTTCCAATAATATCCTCAGGGGCGTAAAACTTAGCTATGCCCGATACGACCTGGCGCTTCTCGTAGCCGAGATCAACCTCAAGCTTGAGTAGCTTTTTAGCCTTGGGAACTCTCTCTGCAAAGGTTACCTTTGCGCTACGAAGCTCTACGTTCATAAAGTCCTCAATACCGATAAGCGCACAGCCCTCGGGCTTCTTGGGCGCTTCCGCCGCCTTCTTTTCAGCCTCTGCCTCAGCTATCTGCTTTTGTCTTATCTCGTCAAACTCGGCAAGCTTCTTTGCCTCATCTACTCTTGCAAAAAGCACCTTAGAGTCAGCAACTTCGCTGCCTGCAACCATTCCGCCAAATGCGTTCTCTCCGCAAACGGAATCGTAATCTCTCTTATCGGTTCCAAGCATATTGAGAATTTCCTCGGAAGTAGCCGGAATAAAGGGAGCAAGCAAAACCGCACCGAAGCGAATAGCTTCAAGAAGATTATAGATAACAGTTTCGAGTCTTTCACGGTTAGCCTCGTCCTTTGCCAGTGTCCAAGGAGTAGTTTCGTCGATATACTTGTTTGCTCTGCGAAGCATATTGAAAATACACTCAAGTGCATCGGAAATGCGATAGCCGTCCATACACTCAACAACCTCTCGACACGTAGACGCGCAAATAGCCTTAAGCTCTCTGTCGGGCTCTCCCTCAGTTTCCGCATGTGGTGTGGGAACCTTCTTGTCAAAATACTTCTTATCCATATCAAGCGTGCGCTTAACAAGATTACCGAGATTGTTTACAAGGTCATTATTAAAGCGAGCTATAACCGACTCATAGGTAATAGAGCCGTCAGAGTTATACGGCATTTCTGCAAGTGCGTAGTAGCGAACTCCGTCAACGCCGAAATGCTCAGCAAGCATATCCGCATAAATAACGTTTCCGCGCGACTTTGACATCTTATCAATTCCAAAGTTAAACCACGGGTGTCCGAAAACCTTTTTGGGAAGCGGCAGATCAAGTGCCATAAGGAATATAGGCCAATAGATAGTATGGAAGCGCAAAATATCCTTACCGATCATGTGTACGTCGCAGGGCCAATATTTTTTAAAATGCTCCGATTGCTCCTCATAGGTCTTATCGGGATCGTATCCAAGAGCTGTAATATAGTTTGTAAGCGCGTCAAGCCATACGTAAACGACGTGTCTGTCGTCAAAGTCAACAGGGATTCCCCACTTAAAGGAGCTACGCGAAACGCAAAGATCCTGCAAGCCTGCCTTAAGGAAGTTGTTTACCATTTCCTTCTTTCTGGACTCGGGCTGAATGAACTCGGGGTTGTCCTCTATATGCTTCATGAGTCTGTCGGCATACTTACTCATCTTAAAGAAATATGCTTCTTCCTGTGCCTGCTCAACCGGTCTGCCACAGTCGGGGCACTTACAGTCACTCACCTGTGTTTCCGTAAAGAAGGACTCGCAGGGCGTGCAGTACCAGCCCTCATAATGTCCTTTATATATATCGCCCTTTTCGTAGAACTTTGTAAATATCTTTCTTACAGCCGCCTCGTGATTTTCGTCGGTAGTACGAATAAAATAGTCATAATCGGTATTCATACCGTCCCAAACCTTACGAATCTCTCCAGCGATATTATCAACGTATTCCTTGGGTGTAATTCCCTTCTTTGCGGCAAGATTTTCTATCTTCTGACCGTGCTCGTCAGTTCCTGTGCAGAAAAATACGTCGTATCCTCTCTGCTTTTTGTATCTTGCAACGGCATCTGTCATTATAACCTCGTAGGTATTGCCGAAGTGCGGCTTACTTGATGCATACGCAATCGCAGTCGTTATATAAAATTTTTCTTTCATGTCGTTCTCCTTTGTACCCGTTTAATATACGAGCTCTCCGTTTATTATTACGTTCTTTATTTCAAGCCTTTCCTTACTTGAAAGAATAAGCATATCTGCCCTCTTTCCTACGTCAATTGATCCTCGGCTGTCAAAGATACCTATCTGTCGCGCGGGATTTTCCGTCGCGCAAAGTATTGCATCAGTAAGCGGTATTTGGCAGAAATCCATAAGATTATTAACTGCCGAGTCAAGCGTCAATGTACTTCCCGCAAGCGCGCCGTCCGGTGTCAGTGCAATACCGTTCTTGACCGTCGCCGGATTGCCCGCAATATTATATTCGCCGTCTGGACAGCCGGTAGCTTCCATTGAATCAGATATAAGAACTGTCCTATTATATCCAAGCATAGAATACGCAAAGCGTATCATTTCCGGTGCTATATGAATACCGTCGCAAATAATCTCTGCAAACTTATTTCCCGTGAGTGCCGCGCATATTGCACCACCGCTTCTGTGATGCAAGGGGGGCATAGCGTTGAACAGATGCGTATATGCACACACTCCGTTCTCTTCAGCGAGCAAGGCTTCTTCATAAGTAGCATCAGTATGTCCGAGAGAAAGCGTCGCCCCGATTTCCTTAGCCTTTCTTGCAAAGCTTCCGTCACTATCAAGCTCAAACGCCGCGCTTATCTGCAAGGCTTTACACATTCGGAAAACCTCGTTTTCAAGCTCGTCGGGATTAAGCTCGCTCAAATAAATTTCTGCATGTGCGCCACGTCTTTTGGAATTTAAATATCTTCCCTCAAGATGCACGCCGCAAAAATCAGCCTCTCCTCTACCTGCACTAAAGTCATTTATCCTTGACACCGCGCCGAGCATTTCTTCAAAAGGCGCAGATGCGAGAGTCGGCATAACCGTCGTTACTCCGTGACGGGCATAGTCTTTTGCCATTCGCGAAAGTGCTTTAGCGTCTGCTCCTATAAAATCAGCTCCCGCACGTCCGTGGGAATGGACATCAACGAGTCCCGGCACAACTGCCGCGCCGTCAAGATCTATTACCGAACGACCGCCGATATTTATATGACCGATATCAATTATAATTCCGTTTTCAACGAGTATATC
Source organism: Oscillospiraceae bacterium (assembly GCA_015065365.1). GTDB lineage: Bacteria > Bacillota > Clostridia > Oscillospirales > CAG-272 > HGM12713. Next base: position 5,072 of record SVQL01000095.1, read on the forward strand.
GGCATTTTTGAATGTGTGTAAATCGTTTCTGTAAACAGATGCGTTTTTTAATAGCATAACACCGAATCTCCTTTCAAACAACTTACTATATTATACCAAATAATTTATAATATTACAAGAGGTTACGTCAATTTATTCCTCGGAATATTCCTTTATTCCTTGCATACGGCTTATATACTTGAAGCCATCAACCTCGCCTCTCTGAATTGCGCCGAATATTTTATACCTAAGTCCCTTATTTTCCTTTTCAAGAGCACGAAGAAGCTGCTTCATTTCTTCACGCTCGGTATTTCCGTCAGCAGGACAGGTCGACTTGACCACGGGAAGCGTATTCTTACCCGCAAAATATCGAACGTCCTTTTCGGGCATATAAATCATAGGACGTATAAGCGTTATTTCCGTTTTGGTGAGATACGTTACGGGCTGGAAGCAACCAATTCTTCCCTCGTAAAAGAGGTTAAGCATAAAGGTTTCCACCACGTCATCAAAATGATGTC
>SVQL01000007.1 GCA_015065365.1 Oscillospiraceae bacterium
CGGCTCTGCTCACAGAGCTCACGCTTCTACCGCAGGTGTTGCTGATTACCTCCCTGCTGTTTGCGGATACCTCATTCAGAAGGAAATTTCCGTTATGGGTAAGGCTCTTGCTGATCCCGCTCGTCCTTTCGTTGCTATTCTCGGCGGTGCTAAGGTTTCCGATAAGATCGGCGTTATCAACAACCTCATTGAGAAGGTTGATACTCTCATCATCGGCGGCGGTATGGCTTACACCTTCTTCAAGGCTGCAGGCAACAGCATCGGAACCTCTCTTTGCGAGGACGACAAGCTTGACCTTGCAAACGAAATGGTTGCAAAGGCTAAAGCTAAGGGCGTAAACTTCATGCTCCCCATTGACAACGTTATCGGACGTGAGTATGACGAAAACACCGATCACCAGATAGTTGATTCTACTGCCATGCCCGAAAACTGGATGGGACTTGACATCGGTCCTAAGACCCGTGAGCTCTTTGCAAACGCAATTAAGGGCGCAGGCACCGTTGTTTGGAACGGACCTATGGGCGTTTCCGAGTGGAAGAACTTTGCTGCAGGTACCGAGGCAGTTGCTGATGCAGTTGCTGAAAGCGGCGCTATCTCTATTATCGGAGGCGGCGACTCCGCAGCTGCAGTTGAAAAGCTTGGATACGCTGCAAAGATGACTCACATTTCCACCGGTGGCGGAGCTTCTCTTGAGTTCCTCGAGGGTAAGGAGCTTCCCGGTATAGCTTGCCTTCAGGACAAGTAATCACTATAAGGAGAACGAAAAATGAATCCTGCAAAGAGAAGAACAGTTATCGCGGGCAACTGGAAGATGAATTTTACGCCCGACGAGGCAACCGCTTTTATAAATGAAATCAAGCCTATGGTTGCAGGCAAGGATAAGTGCGATGTTATATTCTGCGCACCCTACGTAACCATCGCTGCGGCTATGAAGGCTGCTGAGGGCTCTAACATCAAGATCGGAGCTGAGAACGTTCACTACGAGGAAAAGGGCGCTTACACGGGCGAGGTTTCCGCAAAGATGCTCAAGGCTATCGGCGTTGAGTACGTTATTATCGGTCACAGTGAGAGAAGACAGTACTTCGGCGAAACCGACACTACTGTTAATCTCCGCACCAAGGCTGCTCTTGCCGCAGGCATGAAGGTTATTCTCTGCCTCGGTGAGGTTAAGGAGCAGAGACTTGCAGGCATCACGAACGAGGTAGTTGCTATGCAGACAAAGCTCGACCTTGCTGACGTTGACGCTGAGGCTCTCAAGAACGTTATAATCGCTTACGAGCCCGTTTGGGCTATCGGTACTGGACTTACCGCAACTCCCGAGCAGGCAGAGGAAACCTGCGGAGAGATCCGTAAGGTACTCGCTGACATGTACGGTGCTGACGTTGCAGAGACCGTTACCATTCAGTACGGCGGTTCTATGAACGACGCAAACGCAGCAGAGCTTCTCGCTAAGCCCAACGTTGACGGCGGTCTTATCGGAGGAGCTTCCCTTGTAGCTTCTAAGTTCACCGCTATCGTTGACGCTGCTCAGTAACTTACTTTCTTTTGTAAAAGAAAGTAAGCAAAGAAAACTTCAAAAAATATTTCTTTAGTTTTCAACTGCAAAATTGATATTATTCCCTTACTTTTCTTTCAAAAGAAAAGTAAGGGAAAATATTGACATAAGTCTATTTGTATGATATAATATTTAGCGTTGTGAATATTGGGATGTCGCCAAGCGGTAAGGCACCAGACTTTGACTCTGGCACTCGTCGGTTCAAATCCGGCCATCCCAGCCAGCACAAAAGGCACCCATTGGGGTGCCTTTTGTGCTGGCTGGGATCCGTATTTGCCGAGCATTTGCGTTCCGCAAATGCGTCGGTGCACATTCGCCGCTCGAAGATCGGGGAGCTTGCTCACCAGGCGCAGAGCGTGCGAATCACGGAGCGAAGCGGAGTTACCGGCTAATACATGCTAAATATCAGCAATCTCAAAATTTTTCCAACTTTTTTCTCAAAACCCATTGACAAACGACTACATTTAGAGTATAATATACCACGGTTAGCATATGCTAACTCAATTTACCATTCTTTAAGAGGTACTAAGTGAAAACGTTAAGAGACGCAAAAATAGGCAAGCCGGTAACGGTCGTAAAGCTTCACGGCGAGGGCGCGCTCAAGCGCCGCATTATGGACATGGGAATTACAAAGGGCGTTACCGTTACCATTCGTAAGGTAGCACCTCTCGGAGATCCGCTTGAGCTGACCGTTCGCGGATACGAGCTTTCCCTGCGCAAGGCTGACGCAGAAATGATAGAAATAGAATAATCGCTTTTGGGGGATCTCCCCCAAAGCTTTGGTATATCGGTTAGCACATGCTAACCTTGCACGAAAGGAAACGACAAATGGAGTCAAGCAACATCAGAATTGCCCTTGCGGGCAACCCCAACTGCGGAAAAACCACTCTTTTCAACGCGCTGACGGGCTCAAATCAGTTCGTAGGAAACTGGCCCGGCGTTACAGTCGAGAAAAAGGAAGGAAATCTCAAAAAGCGCGACGGCGTTATCATAACCGATCTTCCCGGTATATATTCCCTCTCCCCCTATACCCTTGAGGAAGTAGTCGCAAGAAATTATCTCGTAGGAGAGCGCCCCGACGCGATACTCAACATCGTAGACGGCACAAACCTTGAGAGAAATCTCTATCTTACGACGCAGCTCGCAGAGCTTGGTATACCCGTTGTGGTTGCCATAAACATGATAGACGTTATCCGCAAAAGAGGCGACACCATAGATATTGACAGACTCTCACGCAAGCTCGGCTGCCGTATTGTAGAGATCTCCGCGCTCAAGGGCACGGGAATAATAGAAGCCGCAGATGCGGCGATTGAGGCGGCAAAAGAAAAGAAGCTTGCCCCCATTCACCGCTTTTCGGGCTCGGTCGAGCATGCTATCGCTCACGTCGAGGAGGCTACCGTACACGGGCTTCCGCAGGAGCAGCAGCGCTTTTACGCCATAAAAATATTTGAGCGCGACCAAAAGGTAATTGAGTCCTTGGGCATTTCCCCCGAGGTCATAGCGCACATTGAAAACGACATAAGAACCGCCGAGCGCGAGCTTGACGACGATGCGGAAAGCATTATCACAAACGAGCGCTACAACTGCGTTGAAAGAATACTTGTAGGCAACTACAAGAGAAAGAACGCGGGTAAGCTATCAACGTCTGATAAAATAGACAGAATTCTTACAAACAAATGGCTCGGACTCCCCATTTTCGCCCTCATCATGTTCCTTGTTTACTACATATCCGTCACGACCGTCGGCACTTGGGCAACGGACTTTACCAACGACGGACTTTTCGGCGATGGCTTTGAGATATTTGGCAAAATGATTCCCGGTATTCCCGTTCTCGCGGAGCGCGGACTCGATGCGATAAACTGCGCAGATTGGCTAAAGAGCCTACTCGTTGATGGAATAATCGGCGGAGTTGGCGCGGTGCTTGGATTTGTTCCCCAGCTTTTCGTGCTCTTTATTTTCCTCGCCTTTCTTGAAGCGTGCGGATATATGGCACGTATTGCGTTTGTGCTTGACCGTATCTTCAGAAAGTTCGGGCTTTCGGGAAAATCCTTTATCCCAATGCTTATAGGTACGGGCTGTAGCGTTCCCGGTATAATGGCGTCCCGTACGATTGAAAACGACAGTGACAGAAAAATGACTGTAATCACCACCAGCTTTATTCCCTGCGGCGCAAAGCTCCCCGTTATCGCTATGATCGCGAGCGCACTGTTCGGTGGCCCCGAGAAGGGTTGGTGGCTGGCACCTCTGTGCTACTTTATAGGTATTGTTTCGGTCATAATTTCGGGTATAATTTTAAAGAAAACCAAAATTTTCAGAGAAGAATCCGCACCCTTCGTTATGGAGCTGCCCGCATACCACATGCCTACCTTCACCAACGTCATGCGTTCCACATGGGAGCGTAGTTGGTCGTTTATAAAAAAGGCAGGAACGGTTATACTCCTTTCTACCATCATTATTTGGGCAGGCTCAACCATAGGCATCGCAGACGGCAGATTCGGAATTTATCTTGAAGCACCAGAAAACTTTACTTCCCTGCTCGATTATCTTGGCATGGGAATAAGCTGGATTTTCGCTCCCCTCGGATTTTCCGAGCCCACAGCGGCAGTGGCAACACTTATGGGACTTATCGCAAAGGAAGAAATCGTTGCTGTATTCGGCGTTACGGAATTTGCGGGACTCGGCAAGCTTGCAGGACTATCTTTCCTGCTCTTTAACCTGCTCTGCGCTCCATGCTTCGCGGCTATGGGGGCTATAAAGCGCGAAATGAACAGCGCAAAGTGGACGGCATTTGCCATCTCCTATCAGTGCGTATACGCATATATCATTTCCTTTATCGTATACCAACTCGGCACGTTTATCTACGCACTCTACGCGCCGCACGTAGCACTTGGAGCATGGAGCATAGCCGGCGCTTGTATAGCGCTCGTTTTGACGGCGCTTATGCTATACATGCTTTTTAAACCCGACAACTCAAAAAAAGCGGCTAAAAAATAAATTTTGATCGAGGTATCGATATGATAGAAATTATTTCTTCCGCCATTATTCTGGCGCTTCTCGGCGGAGTCGTTGCCTTAATAATACGCGGCATAATAAAAAACAAAAAAAGCGGAAAATCAGGCTGTGGCTGCGGTTGTAGCGGCTGCGCCATGAACGGATCATGTCACTCCGCAAAAAATAAACTTGATTAAAAAAAGTCGGTTTACCGTTTTAAAACGGTAAACCGACTTTTTTTAATCAATATAAGCCGCTAAAGCTTCCTGCGCTATACTCTTGACCTTTTCCTTAACGTCGTCAGGAGAAACCACGGTTATCTTATTTCCAAATCCCAACACCCAAGAATAAAACGTAGGACTCAGCATAACCTTTGCAGTAAACTCAAAGCGCTCGCCGTGATTCGCAATAATGATATCCGTTCCAAATCTGTCAATGACAACTCCCGCCATAGAAGCGTCACAGGATAAGCGCACGTTGCAAAGCTCACCTCCGTACATACCAAACGCTTGCTTTGAATATCTCTGCATATCGAGAGCGGCAAACTTCTTTTCTCCCTCTCTCGCGCTCTTATCCATATAGATCTCCAGCATTTTGTCAACTCGGTAATGCTTAATGCAGTCTGCCGCACTGTCAAAGGCGACCATATAATAATTCTCGTCATCCCAAGTAAGAGCCCACGGGCTTACACAGTAAAAACTTCCGTCACGCCGCAGCACTCGCTTCTTTTGGGCATCCCACTCAAAATATCGAAAGCATATCTTTCTGTTCTCGGATATCGCCCTATGTATCATATCGACGTTGCAAAATATTTCCTCGTTATCCGCCTTCAGCCTTTCGCTCACCTCAACCTGCCTATGAAGCTGTGATGCCTGATACCTACTGCCAAGACCTTCAAGCTTCTTGATAAGCGCGGCGCTTTTCTTTGCGGTTATAAATTTTGAAAACTGTACGGCATCCACCAGAAGCTTAAGCTCTGCGAGCTCAAAGCTACGGGAGCCTGCGTAATATCTTACCTGTTTGTCACGCATCACGCATACGTCAAGACCGTATACGCGGAGCAATTCAATATCATCGTAAAGACTTTTCCTCTCAGCGCGTATCTCGTACGCGGCAAGCTCGTCCGAAAGCTCCTTAACTGTAAGTCCGTGATTCTCGTCCGTCTTTTCAAGAAAAATCTTCATAAGATACAAAAGCTTCAACTTCTGATTAGAGCTTTTCGCCATACCGACCTCCAAGATGCATATTTGTGTGCCAACTATATTCTATCATAAATCGGTACGAAAATCAAGTATCTGACGTATCTAAAATCTCAAAGCGTTACTATTGCGTAAACGACAGCGCCTATTACCATAAGCACGCCGGCTGCGACCGTTGCCATAGAGAAAACGGAGCAATTACAATTTTCGGAAACGATACCCATTTCCTTGTTCTCTTCCATTATAGTCTTTCTTTCAAAATTCATTTCAGCATTCATTTTTAATACCTGCCTTTGTTTTGATTGCAAGAGTTTTTCATATATTTGTTCCTCTCTGCATTTTTATTATATCACATCATGTGTCCAAAAAGCAGGACAATGTTAAAATATTTTTACTTTTTTCTTTCCTAAATAGGGTATTTTGATAATTTTATTCCCCTGCTTTGATATTTTTTATTTCCATTTAAGGAATTTTAACATTTTGCACTTTTAGAGCTTGTTCCCTTTATTTTGCGGTTTATTCCAACAAAAAACGAAAGACGGCGGTGCGCAGAGTCCGCCGTCTTTCTACATCAGAAAATACCAACAATATTCAACCAATAAATAATATTTCTTCGATGTGTCCGTCTAATAATAAATTTGTATGAAGTTTTTTGGCTCCACCTTTTGTACACAAAAGGTGGAACGCGTCCTCGCATCCCCCTCGCATCTTGCGCGAGTCACTGCGCGGACTGCCAAGCGGCGGGAGTGGTTCGATTTTTCTTAAACCAAGCCGTATCCTTAAGCTTGGTATCGTTTGCTGAGAAAGCGAGCGTAACGTTACCCGCTACGGAGTACACGACGATATTTCCGTTCATGGAAGTAAACTCTCCCTTTTCGTAATCAACGCAAAGCGTGGTTACGTAAACATTGTCGGTATAAGGAGCGACACGATCTACGAAAGCCTGCGTCGGGAACTGGTTAGCATTATTTTCCGTATATTCAGGACTTCCCGCGCAACAACACACGCACACGATCTCCGGCTTTATAACCGAGAGCAATACATCGCTCGACGATGTTTTAGAGCCGTGGTGTCCCGCCTTGTAGAGCTTCACCTCGGGCAGATCGTTCATCTCGACGAGCTTTTCCTCACCCTCTGCCTCAAGGTCTCCCGTAAAGAGATAGCTGTTCTTTCCGTCATCTATAAGTGTGCAAACGGAGTGGTCGTTTTCGTCCTTCGCGCGGTTATAATAATAGTAGCTATCCAAAACCGTCAGGGTAATTCCCTTTCCAAGATCAAATTCGCCGCCCATTTCCACCGCCTCTGCCGCTGTATAGTGCTTAGCACCTCTGGCAATTTCGTCGTCTCGCTCGCGGATATAATTCTTATACTGCGCGCCCTCCTCCTTGCCCGAGGTGATCTGAGCAAAATCAATTATAACCTCGCACTCGTAAAGGTCGAAAAGGCTGTCCTTATTCTGCGAGGTAGCAAAGCCCGCATAGTGATCTTGGTGCGCGTGCGTAACTATAACGTACTCAAGCTTTCTGTCGGTAACGTATTCGCTCAAATATTCGTTAATAGTTTCAACGCTTGAGGTACGCGAGCCCGCATCTATAAGAATATCGTGCTCGCCCGCCTTTATGTAAGTGCAGTCACCCGTATATTTGTTTCCGAGCTCAAGAAAATGTATCTGCAGATCTCCCTCGGCAACGACCTCGGATAACGTATCCTTTTTATTTCCCTTGCCACCGTGAGAGTGTGAGGCTCCACCGCCACCGCCACCGCCAGACGTATCAAAATCGTAGCAGGACGTAAGCGAGCAACAGATTGCAATCGCAAGTAATAGAACAAGAAGCCGCGTGGTAATTTTTTTCATATATTTCTCCATGCCTTTAAATGTATCGAACATATATATTGTAGCACATTCCAACAAAATATTCAAGTATCGCACAAACTTTTACACAAAGAGTCTTAAAAAATATTTCAATTGCTAAAAATGACGCCACGGCATTGTGTATAATGCACAATAAATGTTAATAAAAAATAAAATTTATAAATACTATTTACAATTTAAGTACAATATGATACAATATAGGTGAAGACTTAGTCTTCAAAATATTTTCTCAAGGAGGCAATCACATGAAGATTACCATTGTTGGCAGACAAATGAACGTATGGGACGAAATGAAAGCCCTTATCGAGGACAAGCTCTCAAAGCTTGACAAGTACTTCGGCGACGAATGCAGCGCTACTGCAACGCTCAGCTCCAAGCACAATAAAAAATGCCTTGAGATTACGATCGTTTCCGCGGGAACGATCTTTCGCAGTGAAATTCAGGACGAAACCTTCAGAAACGCGCTTGACAGAGCGCTTTATTCCATAGAAAGACAAATACGAAAGAATAAGACTCGCCTCTCTAAGCGCCTCCGCGCAGATGCCTTTGACTACGGGATAATCGACACAGGTGAGGACTTCGACGAGGAGCCCGAATTCAATGTCCGCCGTAAGAGCTTCGCCATAAAGCCTATGTCGGTCGAGGAAGCTATCATGCAGATGAATCTGCTTGACCACGAATTCTTCGTTTATAAGGACGACTCCTCTGACGAGGTGTGCGTAGTTTATAAGCGCAAGGACGGCGACTACGGTCTTATATCAACACACGACTAATTTTCCTTTCTCTCCTTTTCTTAAACGGGGGTGTCTCAAATGCAAATTTGAGACACCCCCTGTTTAGGGGATAGGCAGATTTGAGCAAGAAGCGTCGTTATTCGAGGCGTGAGGCGTACAAGTGTACGTCGAGCCTCGAAAACGGCGGTAGAAAAAGTCCATTAAATTTGAAGAAATTCGTAGAATTTCCACATATTACTGTCTCATTTACAAAACTTCAATGTAAATGGGTGTTTTTTTATTTATTATCGGGCTTTTTCGGTCTTGCCAAATGTGACAGCCCCAACCGCTTTTGTTTGAGTTATATTTGAGAATTTAAACTACATTATCTTGAATCTTTATTTTTATTTTGTTCAGAATATATATTGAAAAATGTCGGAATATATGATATACTGTTATAAACCGTTGAAGCCTTCGGAATCTTCTTTTTGGAAACCGTTGGCGGAGGGGCTCTGGAGAATCTCCGTTTTTGCGGAGTGCCGAAGGTGCAAGGCGATTTTCGCCGAATCTCTCAGGCAAAAGGACAGAGCAGACAAAAATATGTCTGTATTGTTTTCTTCACGAGCCACTGAAGGTTTTCAGTGGTTATTTTTATTTTTTTAGGAGGCTTTATGGAAGCTTTTGAAAAATTTGTTGGTACGGTCAACGGCTATCTATCCAACTACATTCTTTTGATACTCCTTATCGGAGTAGGTCTTTTTTATACCATAAGAACTAAGTTCGTTCAGGTTCGCTGCTTCGGCGAGGGTATGAAAAAGGTGTTCGGTAACTTCTCTCTACGCGGCGGCAAGCAGGAGGGCGGTATGTCCTCGTTCCAGGCTCTGGCGACCGCTATCGCAGCTCAGGTCGGTACGGGCAACATCGTCGGTGCGTGCGGCGCAATTCTCATTGGCGGACCTGGTGCAATCTTCTGGATGTGGGTGATCGCATTTCTCGGAATGGCGACGATCTATGCTGAAGCTGTGCTTGCTCAGAAAACGCGTGTGATAAATCCCGACGGCTCGTTCTCAGGCGGACCTATTTACTACATCAAAGCGGCATTCAAGGGCAAGTTCGGCAAGTTCCTTGCGGCATTTTTCGCAGTTGCTACTATTCTTTCCCTCGGCTTTATGGGCGCTATGGTTCAGTCTAACTCCATCGGCGGTGTGGTAACCAACGCAATAACACAGACCTCGGGCTGGAGCCATAGCTTTAATCTTGGAAGCTTCGAAGTAAATACCGTAGCTCTCATCGTAGGCGCGGTCGTTGCAATCCTTTCCGCAGTTATCTTCCTCGGCGGCGTTAACCGTATCGCGTCCGTAACTGAAAAGATAGTTCCCATTATGGCAGGTCTTTACATCGTAGGCGCTCTTTTCGTTCTTATTATTCGTATCGAGTACGTTCCCGAGGCTTTCGGAATGATATTCAAGTATGCGTTCAACCCCAATGCACTCATAGGCGGTGGTATCGGAGCGGCACTCATGGCAGCTCTCAGCAACGGCGCCAAGCGTGGTCTGTTCTCCAATGAAGCAGGTATGGGTTCTACCCCTCACGCGCACGCTCTCGCAAAGGTTAAGGATCCTCACGAGCAGGGTGTTTCAGCTATGATAGGCGTGTTTATAGATACCTTCGTGGTTCTTAACCTCACCGCTCTCGTAGTTATCTCTACTCTCTACGCAGGCGGCGGTCAGCTTGCTGATGTTGCAAGCTACGGCATCAGAGCCGACGGCACGCAGGGACTTCTTGCACACGTTGCAGAGATATTCAAGCAGGATACACTTGCGCAGACGGCGTTCGGCAACGCCTTTGGTGAGGTGTTCGGTCAGACGGCGGGAACGGTTATCGGTAACGTATTCGTTGCGGTTTGCCTGTTCTTCTTCGCATTCTCCACTATCATCAGCTGGAATTTGTTCGGTAAGATAAACTTCGAATACCTCTTTAAAAAGAAGGCGGTAATCGTATTCTCTATCGTTGCGATTCTATTTATTTTAGTCGGTGCTGTTCTTAAAGTTTCTCTCGTTTGGGAGCTTATGGACTTCTTTAACTACCTCATGGTTCTTCCTAACGCTATCGCCCTCTTTGCTCTCTCCTCCACGGTTGCAAAATGCGCTAACCGCAAAAAGAAGGACAGACTTGAGGACGCGGGGGACACTATTTAACGCTTTTTTGAAAAGGACGCGTTCCACCTTTTTCAGAGAATACCTACGCTTCGCTTCGGTCCATGAACTGCGTTCATGATCGGTGGAGCCAAAAAGCTCCCACAAATATGTTATTAGACGGACACATCGAAAAAATATTATTCATTGGTTGAATATTGTTGGTATATTCTGATGTATAAAGACGGCGGACCCTACGTACCGCCGTCTTTCGTTTTTTGAGGACGCGTTCCACCTTTTTCGAGAAAAAGGTGGAGCCAAAAAGCTTCCCACGAATTTATTATTAGACGGACACATCGAAAAAATATTATTCATTGGTTGAATATTGTTGGTATATTCTGATGCAGAAAGACGGCGGACTCTGCGCACCGCCGTCTTTCGTTTTTGTTTTAAACGGACTGTCGAGGACGCCTGTCCCTACAATCTGTAAATTAAAATATGGCTCTTACAATTATTTTTGGTGTAAAATTAAACAAAAAAATATAAGAGCTTACTTATCTTAACAATCTGTAGGGACAGGCGTCCTCGACTGTCCGAAAAAATACCCCTTACGCAAAAATAAAATTTTATAGCCGAATCGCGATTTGAGAAAAGCCTTCCCTTGGGGGAAGGTGGCGGCGATAGCCGACGGATGAGGGTAGGATGCGAAGCATCCGTGCTTCTCGCGAATTTTTGCTTTGCGTATATGGCACGCTCGCTCTGCTCGCTACCCTCATCCGTCACTCGCACAAGGCTCGTGACACCTTCCCCCAAGGGAAGGCTCATGATTAGGATTGTACAGTTTTCTTTTGCTTACCTTTTCTTTTTTAAAAGAAAAGTAAGCGGACCCTACGTACCGCCGTCTTTCGTTTTTTATTTAAATTTGTATCACTGTTACCTGTTTTCCTGCCTTTTTGGCGTAATTCATGGTAAATTGAGTGCCTTTTGACTTTCCGTCCCATATAACCAACACAAAATCAGCCATATCAACCATTTCTTGGTTTCGCTTTAACGCCGCACTCCGTCCGTAAAGCTCGTAACGTGGGCGAATTATAACCTTGGATATCCTATGTCCATCTGCATATTGCTCGGCTAACGTATCGATACCGTTCGCGCCGCCGCTTATAATAGTATCAACATCGTCAGAAATGTACGGCGAAAGATCAAACTTTCTAATGCTCCGCGACCCTGCTATCAATAATTTCATATGCATCTCCTTTTATTTGTATATACTTATATAAGTATATACTTGTTGAGGTAGATTGTCAAGTAGGTATATATTTAGTAAAATATATATGAAAGGTAAGGTGCATATGATAAAGTTGACGATAGACAAATATTTGGATAGCTGCGGAATTACCAGATATGAATTAGCAAAACGTACAGGAGTCAAATTTCAAACGATTGATCGCTACTATAAAAATCAGGTCGTTCGCTACGACAGCTATATATTAGACAGTATATGTTCTGCATTGAATTGCAGTCCTTCCGATATTATAGAATATTGTGAGAATGATTGATTTGGAACTAAAAAAACAAGAACATCCCCACCGCAAGTCTACGGTGGGGATGTTCTGTATTTTATTACTTCTCAGCCTTAACAGCTTCGAATTCCTCGATAACCTCTTTGTCGGGAGCCTTGGTAAGAAGACTTACAACAACGATACCGATGCATGCTATAATGAATGCGGGGAGAAGCTCGTAAATGGTGAGCGCCTCAATTCCGTACTTTACGCCAAGGGGAGTAACGACGTATTCCCAAAGGATAACTGTCAAGCCACCCGAAATAATTCCTGCGAGCGCGCCCCACTTATTGGTACGCTTCCAGAACAGTGCGAACAGAACTACGGGAGCGAACGCCGCGCCAAAGCCTGCCCAAGCAAAGGAAACTATTCCAAATACGGAGCTGTCGGGATTCCATGCGAATATTACGGCAACTACTGCGATAACGGCAACCGTAATACGCGCGATAAGCATTGACGTCTTTGCCTTCATGTCCTTCTTTATAAAGCGTTTAACTATGTTTTCGGAAACACTCGATGCCGCAGCGAGAAGCTGGGAGTCAGAGGTTGACATGATAGACGCGAGAATACCTGCGATTATGAGTCCCGCAACGACTGCAAGTATCCAGCCGTGTGTGCTAAGCAGCTTTGCGATTTCAATAATAATTCTTTCGGGGTCACTAAGCGAAACAACGCCTGCGCTTACCATAGCGTATCCAACTACACCAATGAAAATCGCAACGCCCATAGAAATTACAACCCAAACGGAAGCAATTCTGCGAGAGGTCTTGAGCTTGTTCTTATCCTCGATCGCCATAAAGCGAAGGAGAATATGAGGCATACCGAAGTAGCCGAGTCCCCAAGCAAGCGTCGAAACGATAGAAAGGAACGAGAACGACTTTGCCGCCGAGTTCGCAGAATCGAATACGTTTACAAGGCTTATGTATCCGGGAAGATCCTTAACGGCACCCGTTACGTTCGCCATACCGTCAACAGACGTAATACCAAAAACGACTACGACGATAAGAGCGAGAGTCATTATAATACTCTGCATAAAGTCCGTCGTGCTTGCCGCAAGGAAGCCACCGCTCATAGTGTAAGCGATAATAACTGCTGCGCCCACTATCATCGCAATATGGTAATTAACGCCGAACAGCGAGTTAAAGAGCTTACCGACGGAAGCAAAGCCCGATGCGGTATAAGGAACGAAGAATACGATAATGATGATCGCCGCCGCAAGCGTCAACATGCCTGATTTATCACGGAAGCGGTTTGAGAAGAAGTCGGGAATCGTGCTTGCTCCCACCTTCTCGGAATAAACGCGAATACGCTTTGCTACGATAAGCCAGTTAAGGTACGTACCAACTGCAAGTCCAAGCGCTGTCCAGAAGGCTTCCGCGATACCCGTTGCGAGCGCAACTCCGGGCAAGCCCATCAAAAGCCAGCTCGACATATCCGATGCCTCTGCACTCATTGCCGTTACAAACGGGCCGAGCTTTCTGCCGCCGAGATAGAAATCGTCGGTAGATTTGTTCTTTTTAGTGTAATAAACACCGATAACGACCATAAGGACCATGTAAAAGGCAATCGTTATCAGCATTGCAATATCACTTGGTTTCATAATGACCTCCTAAAATAAAAAAACTATATGCTATTATACCACAAAATCTTCCAAAAGGCAATAGCAAAACCGAAAATAAATGAATATATATATGCAAACTCTCTTTTCACGCACAAGTTGACATTTTTGCCTTGGTGTGCTATAATTTCTTTAGCTACAATAATTTTGCGCAAATAATTTTTTTGAAAAATTTCCTTAAAAATGTAACCTTTGGATAAAAAATCCGTCTTTAGGGGTAAGAACTCAAAAAGTAATGGGAGGTAAGCATGGAAGACAGTAAAATTATAGATCTATATTTTGAGCGTTCACAGTCGGCAATAAAAGAGACGCACGAAAAATACGGCCACTACTGCCACACTATTGCCTACAACGTGCTGTATTCCTACGAGGATGCCGAGGAATGTGTCAACGACACGTATCTGCGCGCATGGAAATCAATTCCGCCCCACCGCCCCTCGCGTCTGTCCGCCTTCCTCGGCAAAATAACGAGAAATCTGGCGCTTGACAGATACGATTCAAGGACGGCTAAAAAACGCGAATGTCCCCTTGAGCTTGCGCTTGAGGAAATCAGCGAATGCGTACCCGACGTAAGCGCTGAACGAGAGAGCGACGGCGGAGTCCTGAGAGACGCTATAAACTCATTCCTTGCCTCGTTGCCAAGGCGCACTCGCATAATATTTATGCAAAGGTATTGGTATCTTTCAAGCATTTCGGAAATATCCGCATCTCTCGGCATAAGCGAGAGCAACGTAAAGGTCATACTTATGCGCACCCGAAAAAAATTCAAGGAGTTTCTTGAAAAGGAGGAAATTTTTATATGAAGGACAAAAAGCTTTTACGAATGATGTCATCGGCTGACGACAAGTACGTAGAGGAAGCAGACCCCGCCAAAAATCACCAAAGGCGCGGAGCATATAAGAAAATAATTATTGCGGCGGTGATTGCGGCTTCCCTACTCTTCGGCACACTCGCAACGGCGGGCTTTGCAGTCGGCACGTGGCTCTTTAAGCCCTTTGACACTACTCCCCCCGACGTTTCAATGTATTCCGACAGCGAATACTACGAGCTTATACAAAAAATAAACGTCCTTACCTATGAAAACTATGAAAAGCCCGAATACGGCAACAATTTCGGCATGATTTGCGGCAGCTTATTCAATATGTTTTTGAAAGGCGCGGCTATGGGTAAGGACGAGTCAATGGAAATGGACGGCGCGCTCATGGACGGCGCGGCTGACACGGTAAGCGGCACGGGCGAGAGCTACGAGGAAATTACCGACAACCAAACCGCAGGTGTTATCGAGGGGGATAGAATCAAGCGCTCGAATGAGCATATTTACTTCCTCGACGGCAACGTGCTTCGCATATATTCAATAGCGGGCGAGGAGTCAGTGCAGCTTGGCTCGTACGACCTTGCCGATAATGGAGAGAGCTATTATTCTTACCACGCTTACCGCGAGATATACCTCTCCGCCGATTGCAAAACCGTTACGGTCATATCTCCCATTTACGATAAAACGGTAGGCTCACTCATAGAGATAGTCGCACTTGACGTAAGCAATCCAAGCAACGTAACGGAAAAGAAAACGGTCAGACTCGTTGGCGGCTACAGCTCCTCAAGACTCACTGAAGGCAGCTTTATAGTAATTTCCGAGTTCTCTGTACGTAGCTCTCCAGACTTCTCGGACGAGTCGCAGTTCGTGCCCCAGATTGACTTAGGCAACGGATACGAGAGTATTCCCATGGACGGTATAATTTCTCCCGATACGCTGACGAGCACTCGCTATACTGTTATCTGCCGCTTTGATGAAAACACGCTGGAGCTTGATGACTCCTCGGCGTTTCTTTCCTGCGGCGAGCACGTTTATCTCTCGAACACAACCGCCTATATTACACGCGGCTTTAACTTCCGTTCCGAGAACGGAGATAAATTCGTAGACGTGGCAAAAACGGAGATATACGGTATGATCTACAACGAGGACTCATTCCGCTATATCGGCTCGGTTTTAGTAGACGGACACGTTGAGAACAGGTACTGTCTTGACGAGTACGAGGGTATTCTCCGCGTAGTTACGACGACGGACGTAAATGAATTCGTAAAGCACGAGAACGTCGTTTTCGGTACTTCCGAAACGGTTATGGTTTCTGACGTAAATCGCGGAACTAACGCAAGTCTTTACTGCATAGATTTTAAAGAGCGCAGGATAATTGCGAGCGTGTGCGATTTTGCCCCTGCAGGCGAGAGCGTACAGTCCGCGAGATTTGACGGCACGGCGGCTTACGTCTGCACCTCGATAGAGCTCAAAGATCCCGTATTCTTCTTCGACCTCTCCGACCTCTCGAATATTACCTTTAAGGACACTGGTACTATTGAAGGATTTTCAACCTCGCTCGTAAGCTTCGGTGACGGTTATCTTCTCGGTATAGGAGTAGGAGCTTCAAGCGATACGCTCAAAATTGAGGTTTACGAGGAAGACGGTGACGGCGTACGCTCCGTCTGCAAGTACGAATCCGTAAGCACCTACAATTCCTCGGATTATAAATCCTACTATATAAACAGGGGTGAGCAGCTCGTCGGCATGGGCGTTACCGTCTACAACAGAGGTGACGGTCAAAGCAGATATATTTTACTTCATTTCGACGGCTATGAGCTGCGCGAGCTTGTTAACGTAAAGCTTGACGGAGTCAACGACTACAAGCGCGGCGTTTATATCGACGGATATATGTATATGTTCGGAGAGAACGACATGAAGGTGCAAAGGATTAGATGAAACTTGTAAGTTTTCACGCTTTTTTGAAAAAAAGCGTGAAAAAAACTTCACACAAAAATATTTTGGCGTTTCCTATGTGGAAAGCCGTCGAGCGCACCGACGGCTTTCCTTTTTATTGTAAGGCTTGATTTACTAAAGGAAAGGAGAAGCGCCGATAACAATAAAATTATGTTTATGCAAAACCGTCCGTTACCTAAATAAAACAATGGAAAATATAAAAATCTCCTTGACTTTTACCTACCTTATTGGTATAATTTAGTTATAAAAATTTTATTATTTCATACAGCAAAGAGGTGCAATATGAAAAAAGCAATCTGGCTTAAATCTCCCGTAGAAACGGGTGCCGCAGCTATAACCTTTTCGGGTAGCGTTTCTGTCAAAAAGGAAGTGCTTCGCGCAACTCTCAGCGCGACCTCAATAGGCGTTTATACCGCGTCGGTAAACGGTAATCGCGTAGGTAATCGCGTGCTCACCCCCGGATATACGAGCTACAACAATCGAGTTATGTTTCAGACCTATGACGTAACCGAGCTTATAACTGATAAAACTACTGTTTCTATCACCGTTGCCCCCGGATGGGCAGTCGGTCACATCGGCTTTTCGGGCAGAGAAAAGCTTTATCACCCGCACGTACTTGCCGCATTTGAGCTTGAGGTGTGCTATACCGACGGCACGAGCGAGCTTTTCGTTGCCGACGAAAGCTTTACCGTAAGCACGAGTGAGGTAACCTTTGCTGACATATACGACGGAGAAACGCTTGATAAGACCGCGCCAATAGTGACGCTTGGCAATGCCGTAATCGAGGACGCCCCCTTCACTGCTGTCCCCGACAACGGCGCTCCCATAACGGAGCATGAGTCCCTGTCTCCCATTGCTTACATCGTTACTCCCAACGGAGAGAAGGTTATAGACTTCGGGCAGAACATGACGGGCTACGTAACGCTCCGCATCAAGGGAAAGCGCGGCGAGCGCGTTTCGTTTACGCATGCGGAGGTGCTTGACAGTGACGGAAATTTCTACAACGCAAACTACCGCAAGGCGAAAAACGTAATCACCTACGTGCTTGACGGCGAGGAGCACGTATACAAGCCTGAATACTCCTTCCAGGGCTTCCGCTACATAAGACTTGACGAGTACCCCGAGGGAGAGGTTGACTTAAACGGCTTCAGGGCAGTTGCCGTTCACACACAAATGACTCGCACCGCTGATTTTACGACGGGCAACGCAAAGATCAATCAGCTTTACCACAACATCATCTGGGGTCAAAAATCAAACTATCTGGACGTTCCCACAGACTGTCCGCAGAGAAACGAGCGTCTTGGCTGGACGGGTGACACACAGGTATTCTGCCGCGCCGCCGCCATAAACTACGACGTTCGCCGCTTCTTCGAGAAGTGGCTCACAGACCTTCGCCTTGAGCAAGGCGAGGACGGCAGAGTTATGGGTACCTGCCCCGAAACCTACGGCACTTGCTCCCCCATTTCAAGAATTTCCGCAGGCTGGGGCGATGCGGCAACCATCGTACCGTGGACGCTTTACGAGCTTTACGGTGATAAACAAATTCTTGAGGATAATTTTGAGCTTATGCGCGGCTGGGTTGAATACATGCACAGCGCGGGCTCCGAGGAATTTCTCTGGCTTGGCGGCTTCCACTACGGTGACTGGCTTGCAATGGACGCGGGCGCAGACTCCTACGTTGGCGCTACCGCTAACGACCTTGTTGCAACCGCTTTCTTCGCGTACTCCACCTCACTGCTTATAAAGGCGGGCGAGGTTCTTGGCAAGGATATGAGCTACTACCGCGATATGCACACAAAGGTAGTTGCAGCTTTCCGCGAATATTTTATGGAGAATGGCATGCCCAAGGACGAATTCCCTCTTACGGAAATTCTCCCCGATAGCAAGAAGAGCAGCTCCGATACCGTAAGACGCGGCGTTACGCAAACAGCACTCGTGCTTATTCTTCAATTCGGTCTTTGCACAGAGCAGGAGCGTCCTGCACTGATAAATAAGCTCGTTGAGCTTATCGACGAATTCGGCGGCAGGATGTCAACGGGCTTCCTCGGAACTCCCTATATTCTCCACGCTCTATCCGACAACGGCAGAACTGACGTTGCCTACAAGCTGTTCTTCAACGAGAACAATCCCTCTTGGCTGTACTCCGTAAACCACGGCGCTACGACCATTTGGGAGCATTGGAACGGAATCAAGGAGGACGGAAGCTTCTGGAGCACAAGCATGAACTCATTTAATCACTACGCATACGGTGCAGTAGCCGATTGGATGTTTGGCGTTATCGCAGGTATAAAGGTAACTGCTCCCGCTTACAAGGAGATTATAGTCGCGCCCATGCCTTCCGAAAAGCTCGGCTTTGCACGTGCGGGAATTGATACCGTAAGCGGCAGAATTGAGAGCAGCTGGTATTATACCGCAGACTCCGTCCGCTTTGAGATAACCGTACCCGACGGCACCGTAGCTAAGATCGTTCTTCCCAATGGCTACACCGAAACCGTTCGCGGCGGCAAATACTGCTACGGAATATCTAAAAATATATAAGGAAAAAATGAAAAAAAGATACGTAATAGGAATGGACTTTGGAACTTTGTCCGTAAGATGCGTTATAGCGGATGCTCTTACGGGAAAGACGGTCGCAGAGTCTGTGAGCGAATACGAGCACGGCGTTATGGACGACACCTTTCTCGACGGTTCTCCACTAAAGTCAAAAATCGCCTTGCAGCATCCCCTTGACTACATAAACTCAATGAAGTCAACCGTAACCGAATGTCTTTCTGCTTCTTCTCTCAATGCAGAGGATATTGCGGGCGTTGGTGTTGATTTCACGGGCTCTACGGTACTTCCCGTAGACAAGGACGGAATACCCTTGTGCTTTGACGGACGCTTTTCAAACGAGCCACACGCATACGTAAAGCTTTGGAAATCCCACTCAGCAGAGGCAGAGGCAAACGCCGTAACCGCGCTTGCAGAAAAGCGCGGCGAGCCTTGGCTTATCGGTTATGGCGGAAAGATCTCCTCGGAGTGGATGATACCGAAAATACTCGAAACGCTCAACGACGCTCCCCACGTTTATGAGGCTACGGCGGAGTTTACCGAGGCAGGCGACCTCATTACCCGACTTTTGACGGGCAGCAGCGCACGCACTACGTCCTTTGCGGGCTTCAAGGGGATATGGAACGACGAGACGGGGTATCCGCCAAATGGCTTCTTTTGTGAGCTTGACATGCGCATGGACGGTATCGTCGGCACGAAAATTTCCCAAAATGTTCGTCCCGTCGGAGAGATTGCAGGCTACGTTGATGAACGGGGCGCAAGCCTTTCAGGGCTCGCCGTCGGCACTCCCGTATGCCTTTCTATTCTTGACGCGCATGCCGCAATGCCTGCGCTCGGTATCAGCGGAGAGCGAGAGCTTATGCTCATACTCGGCACGTCGGGTTGCTTTATAATCAACGACTCCGCGGCTAAAAATATCCCCGGGATATGCGGCAAGGTAAACGACGCAATATTCAAGGGATACTACACCTACGAGGCGGGACAGTCCTGTCTTGGTGACGGCTTTGACTGGTTTGTAAAAAATCTCGTCCCTGAAAAATACACCGTCGCAGCGCGAGAATCCAGCGTCAGTATTCACGAATATCTGCGTAGCAAAGCGCAAAAACTCGCTATCGGGCAGAGCGGTCTGTTAGTTCTCGATTGGTTTAACGGAAACAGAAGTGTTCTCGCCGACTACGACCTTTCGGGTATGATACTCGGTCTTAAGCTTTCCACAAAGCCCGAGGAGATTTATCGCGCTATTATTGAAGCGTCTGCGTTCAGCTCGCGTATGATAATAGACAATTTTAGCGATAACGGTATTGAAATCGGCACTATATATGCCTCGGGAGGTATCGCTCTCAAGGACGAAATGATGATGCAGATATTGGCAGACGTAACCCGCAGAGAAATACACGTATCGAGCGCAACTCAGGCAGGCGCGCTCGGAAGCGCAATATTCGCCTCGGTTGTAGCAGGAATCTACGCAAATATCAAGGATGCCGTAAAGGTAATGTCAGTTCCTTCGGCAAGGATTTATCATCCAATCCCCGAAAATTCTCAAGCCTACGACAAGCTATATGCCGAATATTCCCTTCTCCACGACTATTTCGGCAGAGGCGGCAACGACGTTATGAAGCGTATTTAGCCTGCAAGATTGAGTCATTCAGAAAAAAGCAAGAACAAAGTAAGCTTAAAAGCAAATTCCGCCTTTGTTATCGAATACGGTACAAGGGCGGTTTACTTTTTTCAACAAATTGTATTAAATATGCAGGTATTCACAATATGGTAACAAAGGTGTGATATAATGTAATTTGTATATCTATAAACAAGTAAACGAGGTAAAAATGACAAGAAAAAATTTTTTACGCGTGATTTGCCTGTGCTTCGCGCTTATACTGCTTTCGGCAGCTCTCACCTCTTGTGAGTCAAAGCCCCTCTCCCCTACCTCTGCCGCTACTCGCGAGGTCGGTACGGTAGGTACGCACGCCGTATATTACGACGAGCTTTATACTCTCTCAAAAAATCTCTACGAGGAAGGAATGACCGAGGACGAGCTTCGCGAAAGAGTTTATAGCGAAATCGTAGTAAACTACGCAAAGCTTACTCTTTGCGAGCAGTCTGGGGTTTCCGTTGACGAAGAAAAGCTCAACGAGGACGTTCAGACGGCAATCGACTCCGCAATAGAAAATGACTTCGGCGGTAATCGCTTCAGCTACATAAAAAATCTGAAGTCAATAAACACCACTGACCGTTACGCGCGCTTTCTTCAGCGCGTTGACGTTATATACAATCAGCTCGAATATGCTCTTATCTCTCGCGGTGAGCTTACAGCAGATGAGTCTGAGGTTACCGAGTATATAAAGGAAAAGTTCGTAAACGTTCAGTGCTTTATGATAGCCAACAACGAGGGCGATAACATTGAAACGAATTATTCCGATGCCTTGGCGGCACGCGACGCTCTTGTGAACGAAAGAACCACCTTTTACGATCTCATAGGCGGACGCTATAAGCTCCCCGGCGGCAGCGTTAACGAGGACGTTGACGTAGACTGCATATATACCTTCGGCAAGGGCACGATGAACAAGGTATTCGAGGATGCTGCATACGCGCTTGAGGTCGGAGAATACAGCGAGGTCATTACGATTGAAGACCGCGAGCTTGCAAGCGGTGAGATAGCGGACTGCTACTACGTAATCAAGCGTCTCCCTCTCACAAGTGAGGACGTTGCAAAAAATTACACCGCGCTTTACAATGAATACGCAAACACCGTAATTAACGCAAAGCTTACCGCAGTAATAAACGAGCTTACGTTCGTTCCCAATGAGTACGGCGCATCTCTCACACTTACTCAAATGGAGCGAGTCAGTGTGGGAATCGACACCTTTACAATTACTGTAACGGCAATAGTTTTGGTTGTACTTGCGCTCGTAGCAGTCGCAATAGTATTTATCGTTATATTTTACAAGAAGAAAAAGAATGCTCTGCTTGAGGAAAAGAAGGAGCGCGCAAAACGTGCGCTTGCCGCAAGAAGCAAAAAAGACGAAAAGTAATACTCACATATTTATTCCTTGAAAGGTATTTACGGTACAAAGATGAACAGATCTCGAGGACGGGTGAGCTACCGACGGCGCACCTACCGTAAAAACAGAATAAAGCTTATCCTTGGCGTGGTGGCAATAGTGCTTGCTACGGTGTTTATAGCGCTTGTTATTGCCGGGAACATGATAGGCGACAAGGTTGACAATAACATTGTCAAGCGAAATCCCAAGAAAGATCAAACGGATGCCTTACCGCACGGCGAGGTTAAAAATGTGCTTGCGTATCCCGTTCCTATATACGTTGAAGGCTCAAGCCTGCTTGCTACACGAATAAAAAATGCGTCCGACGAGGGCTACACCGATGCCTGCTTCTTTCTTGACGATTTGAACGGCGCTCTCTGCTACAACTCAAAGGTAGCCATTGCGCTCGGCAAGCACGAGAGCAAGACGGATATGCCATCACTTGAAAAAGTGACGTCCGCGTTCCAAGACAAGGATATGTACGCGATCGGAATGACTCATCTTTCCGAATTTTGCACAGACGACGACCTTGCGCGCTCCGCCGCTATGGGATATTATTCCTCTCTCCTTGGCGAGGCACTTCGGGCAGGAGTTAACGACGTTATGATTTTCGTCGGAGAGATACCAACAGAACGCTATGCGGAGCTTTGTGAGCTTGCCAAGGACGTCCATAGACTCTGCCCCGATGGAAAAATCGGGCTTGCGTTACCTGTGACCGTACTTTCCGACCAAAGCAATTCAAGGCTTTTAGACAGCCTTTGGGATTGCTTTGACTATCTTGCCGCAGATCTTACGCATCTTGAAGCCACTGAAGTACAATCCCTTGCCGATGTAACAGACGCAACTCTCGGCGGAATGCTTTACTATCTCTTGCGATACGATATGCGCGTGCTCATATCTTACGCAAATGACACGGAGCTTACACAGGTAATTGAAGCAGTAAAGCGGAACGGCACAGAGAACATACAAATAATTCAACAGTAAATATATCAATATCAATTGGAGGCTCAATCAATGAACGACAAATCCCCACGCGAACGGCTTGGCAGCCGTCTCGGCTTTATCCTACTCAGCGCAGGCTGCGCAATCGGTGTCGGAAACGTTTGGAAATTCCCTACCGTCGCAGGTCAGAACGGCGGCGCGCTGTTCGTGCTTATCTATCTCGTATTCCTCGCAATAATGGGAATACCTGTGCTCACTATGGAGTTTTCCATGGGTCGCGCAGCTCAAAAAAGCCCTGTAAAAATGTACCACGCGCTAACTCCGAAGAAAAAGGGATGGCGTATTCACGGATATCTCTGCCTTGCGGGTAACGTCATACTTATGATGTTCTACACCTGCGCAAGTGCATGGATGCTCCGATACTTCGTTTACATGGTTTCGGGAAAATTCTCCGGGCTCGATAAGGCGGGAGTTGAAAGCGTGTTCGGTGAAATGCTCAGCGAGCCTTGGATAATGATTCTATTCGTAGCTATCGTAGTTATAATCGGATTTGGTGTGTGCGCTATCGGGGTTCAGAAGGGACTTGAACGCGTATCAAAAATCCTGATGCTTGCGCTTCTTGGAATTATGGTCATTCTCGCAGTCAACAGTCTCACGCTCTCCGGTGCGGGCGAAGGTCTATCCTTCTATTTGCGTCCCGATTTCACACCTCTTTCAAACGTTAAAAGTGCTTCGAATGTCGTTGTTGCCGCTATGAATCAGGCATTCTTTACCCTCAGTCTCGGCATTGGCTCTATGGCTATTTTCGGTAGCTTTATAGGCAAAGACCGAGCACTTATGGGAGAAGCAATAAACGTCACTGTTCTCGATACGAGCGTTGCATTCATCTCAGGTCTTATAATCTTCCCCGCTTGCTTTACCTACGGAGTTGACGTAGCGGCAGGCCCCGCGCTTATCTTCCAAACGTTACCGCACGTATTTAACAACATGTGGGGCGGCAGAGTTTGGGGAAGCCTATTCTTCATATTTATGTCATTCGCTGCTCTGTCCACAGTTCTCGCAGTATTCCAGAATATCCTCTCCTGCACCGAGGAGCTTTTCGGTTGGAGCAAGAAAAAGGCTTGCCTTATCGACGGTATAGCTATGTTCCTTCTCTCGATTCCCTGCATACTCGGCTATAATGTATGGTCTGCCTTCAAGCCTTTTGGCGGCAATACGGCGGTACTCGACCTTGAGGACTATATCGTAAGTAATATTCTCTTACCTCTCGGTGCTCTTATAATCGTAGTTTTCTGTACGTGGAGCAAGCACGGCTGGGGTTGGAACAGCTTTACGACTGAAGCAAACACCGGAAAGGGCGTAAAGCTTCGCCGTTGGATGCGAGTATACATGAAATTCGTGCTCCCGATAATTATAGGAGTTATTCTCGTAATCGGTATTATCACACCGTTCTTACCTAAATAAACAACTTTCAGATACAAAAATAACGCACGCTTCTTGTGAAGCGTGCGTTATTTTTATTTACGTTGACAGAATTAAACTACACCCTGAGCCTTCATAGCCTCTGCAACCTTGATAAAGCCTGCGATGTTTGCGCCTGCTACAAGGTCGTCACCAAGACCGTACTCGTTTGCCGCCTTAACGGATGACGTAAAGATATTGGACATGATCTGCTTGAGCTTTGCGTCAACCTCCTCTGCGGTCCAGCTGTAACGCATGGAGTTCTGAGACATCTCAAGTCCGGATACTGCAACACCACCTGCGTTAACTGCCTTAGAGGGAGCAACTATAACACCATTTGCCTTGAGGTATGCAATTGCCTCGTTGGTAGAAGGCATATTAGAAACCTCAACGTAGTACTTAACACCGTTAGCAACTATCTGCTCTGCTTCCTTAACGTCAACCTCGTTCTGAGTTGCGCAAGGCATGATTATGTCAGCCTTAACGCCCCAAGGCTTCTGTCCGGGGAAGAACTCTACGCCGAACTTATCAGCATAGTCCTGTACTCTGTTGCGGCAAGAAGCGCGCATTTCGAGCATGTAGTTTACCTTCTCCTCGGTGCTTACTCCGTCGGGATCGTAGATATATCCGTCAGGACCGGAAATGGTAACTACCTTACCGCCAAGCTCGTTTACCTTCTTAACTGTACCCCAAGCAACGTTACCGAAGCCGGAGATCGCGAAGGTCTTGCCCTTTATGTCGTCACCGAAGTGGTTGAGCATGTTTACGGTATAGTAAACTGCACCAAAGCCCGTAGCCTCAGGACGAATGAGAGAACCGCCGTAGGGGATTCCCTTACCCGTAAGAACACCGGTAAACTCGTCACGGAGTCTCTTATACTGGCCGTAGAGGTAACCGATCTCTCTTGCGCCAACACCGATGTCACCTGCAGGAACGTCGGTATCTGCACCTATGTACTTCTGAAGCTCAGTCATGAAGCTCTGACAAAAACGCATAACCTCTGCGTCGGACTTGCCCTGAGGATCGAAGTCAGATCCGCCCTTACCGCCGCCCATAGGCAGAGAGGTAAGAGAATTCTTAAATGTCTGCTCAAATCCGAGGAACTTGATTATGCTCTCGTTAACGGAGGGGTGGAAGCGAAGACCGCCCTTGTAAGGACCGATCGCGCTATTGAACTGTATTCTGAAGCCGCGGTTAACCTGAACGTTTCCGTTATCGTCTACCCACGGAACGCGGAACTTAATAATTCTCTCGGGCTCTACCATTCTTTCGATAACACCGCTCTTTACGTAGTCGGGGCGAGCATCGATAACGGGCTCGATAGACTCAAGAACTTCCTTTACTGTCTGATGGAATTCGGGTTCGTTGGGATTTCTCTTAACGACGCGCTCCATAAGCTCGTTAAGATACTGATTCTTAAAACTCATTTTTTGTACCTTCCCTATTAAAAATTTATAAAATTGACTTTTTAAATCAACTAAATATTATTATAACACAACGCATGCCGTTCTGTCAACAAAAAATGCCATATTTTTTGCTAAAAATTGCGATTTTTTTGTTTTCCCACGCATTTTTTGCCACTGTTTGCAAGTTGCGCAGCTCCAGCCTTCATATTTTGAGGTTTAAAATACTGATATAGTCTGCACGGTATCATTCCGTTATACAGCTTTCTGACCTTATCGGCGCGTCTGCCATAGAGACTTTCAAAATTTTCTGCCGACGTAAGAACGTATATCTGCCACGGTGAGAGTGCCTCAAAGGTCTTTCCAATGCTTCTGTAAAGCGCCTCAACCTCCCGCGGAGTCATCAGTCGCTCACCGTATGGTGGGTTGCAGGCAACAGTTCCGCGAACTCCCTCGGGCTTCTTTATATCTCTGGCGTCTGCATTAAAAAATTTTATATGTGTGTCAACCCCTGCCCTGCGTGCGTTTTCCTTTGCCTTTTCTAAAACCGCGTCATCTATATCCGATGCATACGCCAAAAATTTCGAGGCATCAATTTTCTCGTTTTTTGCTCTCTCGCGCTCGGCTCTCCACACACTCGCGTCAATAAACGGAAACTCCTCCGCCGCAAAGCTACGCAAAAGTCCGGGAGCTGTATTGGTCGCAATCATAGCTGCTTCAATAGCAATTGTACCCGAGCCGCAAAACGGATCCCAGAAAAGCACGTCCTCCTTTGGTCTTGCTATATACGCGATAGCTGCCGCAAGCGTTTCTCTAAGCGGCGCTTCACCCGATGCCGGGCGGTAGCCTCTTTTGTGAAGCGCCGTGCCCGACGTATCTATCATAAGTGTCGCCTTATCCTTGAAAATGAAAAACTCTATTTGATATTTAACCCCCGTTTCGGGAAAAATCCTCATCTTGTATACAGACGCAAGCCTATCAACGACCGCCTTCTTAACGATGCTTTGACAGTCAGGCACAGAATAAAGACGCGACTGTATTGCATGTCCTTTTACGGGAAAGGCATCGTCCTTCCCTATAAAGCTCTCCCAAGGAAGTGCCTTCGTTCCCTCAAAAAGTGCGTCAAAGCTCTCTGCCTCAAAGCTTCCAAGACAAATAAAAACTCGCTCCGCGCAACGCAAGCGCAAATTAGCACGGACGAGTGTTATCTCGTCACCGTCAAAGGTTATACGTCCATCCATCGTTTCGACTCGCTTACCGCCAATTTTATCGATCTCCTCGCCAAGCAGCCTCTCAAGTCCGAAAAGACAGGTTGCAACCATTCTCAAATTCATAAAAATCTCCGTTTGTTTAAACTTCAAGTAATATTATATTCCAAAACTGTGTTCGTGTCAAGTGGGTTGCTTCCCTGCAAATACATTTTTTACGCTACCGACGGCTATACTATGTCCGTTACTGCCTATCTTACATAGCTCAATTCTACTTTTCGTAAGCTCTTGAGGTGAAAGTCTACCCATAATGTCAGCACACCATGCATATCCGTCCTTGTCGTAAAGAGTTTTTATTTCTCGCGCTTTGCCGCCGTCCTCGGTAATCGCCATAGAGTATGCACCATGCTCAAGTCCACAGATGCTCGCGCACACAAGTACCCCAAGTGGAGTATAAAAAAAGCTTACAGTTCCATTTATACATCCATTTTCTCCCTCAAGTCGAGCCTTGGCAATCGGAGCTCTGCCACGGCACAGAACCGCCATTCTGCCGCCGAATACACTTTCTTTTTCCATAGCTTCCGCAATCATCAAAATCTACCTCTCTTTTCCGTTTTTTAATAAAAGTATATTCACAAAAACGGTCGGTGTTTACTGAATTTACTTGACAGAATACGTTTTTTTTGATATAATTATATTAGGTATATGTTTTTTGATGGGAGATGAGCGCGTGAGAGATTATATGAGTAATATCGTTGGAAACAGAGCTGTTTGTGAAAAGCTCTGTCTGGACGTTCTCGCTAATAAGCTGTCACACGCCCTGATACTTGAAGGACCGCAAGGAACCGGTAAGCATACGATTGCGAAAAGCGTTGCCGCTACACTTGCCTGCGCTGAAAAGAACACGTCCGACAAAATACCTTGCGGTACGTGTCTTGGTTGCAGGAAGGTCTTTGAGGACAAGTCCCCCGACGTTATAACCGTTAACCGTGGCGATAAATCAACGCTTGGAATAGACGTTATAAGATTTTTGCGAGAGGACGTCAGAACGGTTCCCAATGACCTTGATTTTAAGATTTACGTTATTGAGGAAGCCGATAAAATGACTACCGAGGCGCAGAACGCGTTTCTTCTTACACTTGAGGAGCCACCATCCTACGCAGTGTTTATCCTTTTATGCGAAAGCTCCTCTGCACTGCTTGAAACAATTCGCAGCCGCGCACCCGTATTACGCACCGAGCTCGTTTCAAACGAGGCATTGGATACGTATATATCAAGCACAGACAGGCGAGCCGCTCAGATGAAGCTATCCTCTCCAAAGGAATACGCCGAGCTTATCGTTGCTTCGTCGGGTGGCATCGGCACAGCGCTGAAATACCTTGAACCAAACAAATTTGCGCCTGTAAAGGAAATGCGCGCGCTCGTAACGGACTTTTGCGAAGCAGCCCTCTGTCAAAAGGGCGCGAAGGCGGCGATGCAAGTTCTGTCGCGGTTTTCTCAAAACAGAGAAACACTTTCAAATCAGCTCGCTATGCTGTCCTCGGCAAGCTCCGACCTATTGTTGCTCAAAAAGAGTGACGATGCACCGCTGAAGTTCTTCCACGACAGAAATGCGGCTATTGAGCTATGCGACAACGCCTCAACTAAATTTATATACGACCTTAATTTTGCGGTGCTGACCGCGTCAATTTCAAATCAGCGAAACGCAAACGTACGCCTGCTTCTTACGAAGCTTTTGTCGGATGCAGGAATGATTTAATGCGATAACATATCAATATCTGAAAGGAATTACCATGCAAGAAGAAAAGAATAACGAACATGGGGAAAACAAACAAAACCGTCCTCGCAAGCACGGTTATTTTATGACTCCCCCCGATAAATCAAACGGTGATAATAAAAATACAAATCTCAATGCAACTCCTACGGGAAAGACCGCTACGTCAGGAGAAGGTAAAAAGAACGGTCGCTTCCACCACCACAAGAACAAAAAGAAGCATGACAGTGTCCAAAAGCCCGAGGGTGGAGAAGAAAAAAACGTAACGGCTGCAGCTGCTCCGTCAAGTGAAAATGCAGTGGCAAACGGCGAGGGTGCAAAGAAAAAGAATAAGCACCGCAGAAACAAGAACAAGCAAAAAAGCAAGGAAACCGCTATCCAGCCTATGCCTGCGGTAAAGGCCGAGCAGAAGCCTGCAGACCAGAAAAAGTCTGCCCCAGTTGAAGAAAAGCGCAAGAACATAAAGGATATAAAAGCTATACCTACCCACAATCCCGACGATTACGAGGCATATACTCTCGTAGTTGACGACGACAACGAGAAAACCGTTTCAAGCGGAAAGCCTACTGACGTGCCAAAAACCGAGGTTGTTGGAATACGCTTCAAGAGCTCCGGCAAGATATACTATTTCGACCCTAAGGGGTTAAAATTCAAAAAAGGCTCTCACGCGATAGTCGATACCGCGCGCGGTCAGGAATTTGGCGAGGTTGCTATGGCAAACGCCATGGTAAGCACCGCTGACATCATTCCCCCGCTCCGCCCCGCGGTAAGAAACGCAACAACGGCTGACGTTGAGCATCACAAGGCTAACAAGCAAAAGGAAGACGAGGCGTTCCGCATCTGCAACGGAAAGATTGCCGAGCACAAGCTCGACATGAAGCTTATCGACGCGCAGTACACCTTTGACAATTCAAAGCTTTTGTTCTACTTTACGTCCTCAAACCGCGTTGATTTCCGAGATCTTGTTAAGGATCTCGCAGGAGCTTTCCGCACAAGAATCGAGCTTCGCCAGATTGGTATTCGCGATGAAGCAAAGATAATGGGCGGTCTCGGAATGTGCGGCAGACCTCTTTGCTGTACGCTCTTCCTCTCCGATTTTGACCAAGTTTCAATTAAAATGGCGAAGGAGCAAAATCTTTCTCTCAACTCTGCAAAAATTTCGGGAATTTGCGGCAGACTTATGTGTTGCCTAAAGTATGAGCACGAGGCTTATGAGTACGAAATCAAGCGTACTCCGCCCGTAGATTCACTTGTACGAACAGAAAACGGTGACGGAATCGTTACAGAGATAAGTCCGCTAACAAAGACCGTTAAGGTTCGTCTGCTTGCTTCTCCCGAGGTTCCTCCAAAGGCTTACAAGCGCGACGAAATCAAGATGCTCCGCAAAAAGCAAAAGAGCAACGACTAACGTGGGAGAAGTTATAATCTATGGCAGATATACAGCACTACGAAAGAGTTTTAGTTAAGAAGCACGCGCCGAAGGGACTCATAATAGGCTTGCTCGTTTTATACTGTGTGATGGTCAGCGGCTGGTTCGTCCTTGCCCTTCTGTCGTCTATGAATATTGCGCTCGCCCTACTCGTTCCGGCAGCAGTTTTGGCAGCTGCCATTGCCACGTGGAAATATACACAGCTTGAATACGAGTACAGCTTTATGGCAGGTGTTTTCACCTTTTCCAAAATATACGGCAAATCAAGCAGAAAGACGGTATTTGAGGAAGAGCTGCGTAATTTGACACGTGTAGTATCCTATGAAAAAGCCGAGGTGCCTAAGGGTGATAAGCTCATCCGCGCAACGCCCTCGCTTGAAGAGGGAAATCTCGCTGTTTGCTGCTTTCAGATCGATGACGAGGACGTTTACGTAATCATCGACTGCGACGAGCTGACGGCAAAGATAATACGGCATTACAAGCCCTCTGCGCTTGATCGCTCGGTGTTGGATACTTTAAAAAAGACTTCTGTTATGGGAGACGACGAAAATGCTTGATTTTGAAAACTTCCCTATCATAGCCGCGGTAAGAAGCGACGACGATTTCAAAAGGGCGCTTGCCTCGGAAGTTCAGACCGTATTTCTGTTAAGCTCAAATATTCTTACCGTCGAGGACTTTGCCAACCGCGCGCATAAGAGTGGCAAGCTTCTGTACGTGCACGTTGATTTCGTTGACGGACTTAGCAAGGATGCCGCAGGCGTTCGGTATCTTGCCACAAAAAACATTGACGGCATAATAAGCACCCGTTCAAACGTCATTTCAGTCGCTCACGACTGCGGAATTTCCTCAATCCAACGTTTTTTCATGATTGACTCCCGCTCGGTTGATACGGCTCTTGACACACTCAAAACCTCAAAGGCGGACATGATTGAAATAATGCCCGGTATTGCCTACAAGACTATCAAGCGCATAAAGGACAGATCGGGTATTCCGATCATCGCAGGCGGACTTATTGATCACAAGGACGAGGTATTTGCCGCGATAAGCGCAGGCGCGTCCGTTATTTCAACGGGTAACCCCGAGCTTTGGAATGAATAAAAAATACGAACGGGGCTGATTCATTCAGTGCAGAACGAAAAAAAACGAATATAACCCAATATAAAAATCCGCTTTTGCTATCAAAAAACTGATAGTGAAAGCGGATTTTTTGTAGAAATTTCGAGATAAATCTCTCAAATATTAGTCATTGAAAATATACGTAGCGATCGAATGAGCCTCTGCTTTAGTGTTTATCAACTGACCTTTTATCTTAAACGAGAACTCAACGTCATCATCCGTTCTGTTGAGCACAATGGAAATTATGCTTCCGTCGGGATTCTTAAACGCAACGGTTTCAAGCTTGTCACTGAATTTACTGCTACCTATGCGCTTCGCCCCCTGCTTTACGTACTTGCTGAAATGTCCGATATAGTAGTAGGAATCGTGAACGAACACCTCGTCGTTCTCGGTATCCGCCATAATAGGAGAATCACAGAAGTTACCTACGTGGTTAGGTCCGCCCTTTTCGTTGAGCAGCAAATTCCAATCGATAAAGCCGTTACAGTAATTATTGAAGTTACCGATCATGTCGTGAGCATACTTCTCACCTATCTTGATAGTATCCATCATACCGTAGCTGTATTCGTAACAGCCCTCTGAGAAAATAAGCTCCTTATCGGGATATGACTTGTGGAACATTTCGAGCTCTTCAAAATGGTCTCCGCTGTACCAATGGAAGGCTATACCCTCTACGTACTTTTTTCCAAGCTCGCTATCAAGCATAACGTCGGCGCGCTCTATGAGGCGCTCCTTATTATGATCCCAGAAGAACAGCTTTACACCAAGCTCCTCCATTTTAGGACCGAGATGGTTTACGACAAAATCGCGCTCCTTCTCTGCCGTATATATACACGAATCCCATCTTTGCTTTGCCTTTGGCTCGTTCTGAACGGTAACACTCTTTATTTCTATGCCCTCTGACCTATAAGCATCTATAAATCTAACGAAATATTCAGCCCACAGATCATAATATTCCTCTTTAAGCTCTCCGCCCTTGTTCATCATATTCGTGGTCTTCATATATGCGGGGGGACTCCAAGGAGAAGCAAGCATATCGATCTTACCGTACTGCATCGCGTCCTTTATCATAGGAATAATCGATGACTTGTCACGGTTTATCTGGAAGCTCTCAAGAGTTTCGTCTCCCTCGTCAACGCAGGTATAGTTTCCGAGCGAAAAGTCACACGAATTTATATGTACTCGACCGAGATTGTAACCAATTCCCGTTTCCTTATCGAAATACATACGGATAATTTTTTCTCTGTTCTCTTTGCTAAGCTTATCAAGCGTAGTCGATGCCGCTTCGGTGAAAGCGCCACCAAAGCCCTTTATTTCCTGATACTCGATATGAGGATGAATATTTATCAAGGAATTTTCCTTTTTGCTGTCCTCGATAGCCTCAAGCCCCGTAACCGCTTGCATAGGCTCTTGATTTTTTACGGTTTTAAATGCTTTTATAAACATTTCTGCCTCCTTATGGATTTATAAATCTTGGTTACAGTATAACATTTTTGGGGTAAAATGTCAATATGCCCACAAGATAAAAAGACTGCAAAACATTAGTTTTGCAGTCTTTTTATTGGTTTTATACGGTATGAATACCGAGAGACGCGTCTGCATTGTCAGCGTCAATGCCGTACTTCTTTGCTTTTCTGTACTCGAAGAATTTGAGAGCAACCTGCTCAAAGAGTGCATATGAAAGTACGTCCTCGTCCTGCTCAATATAAGGCTTTATCTGCTCGCGGAGCGCGTCAAGCTCTGGAGCGAGCTTATCTGCGGGACGGCAGGTAATTCTCTCTGTATCTCCGATGATCTTCTTTACGAACTCCTCGTCAATATCCACGGGAGTCTTACCGTACTGTCCCTGAACGAGTCCCTTGAATTCCTTGGTTACCATCTTGTATCTCTCGCCGCCGATGACATTGAACACTGCCTGCGTACCGACTATCTGCGAGGAAGGAGTAACGAGGGGCGCATAGCCCGAATCCGCTCTTACTCGCGGAACTTCCTCAAGCACCTCGGTAAGCTTGTCGGACTTTCCAGCTTGCTTGAGCTGAGACACGAGATTGGAGAGCATTCCGCCGGGAACCTGATAAATGAGAGCGTTTACGTCAACCT
>SVQL01000008.1 GCA_015065365.1 Oscillospiraceae bacterium
CGGGAAACGACACCCTTGTTTCCGTGACGTCCTGCCATCTTATCTCCGACGGAGATCTTTCTCTTCTGCGCGATGTAAACGCGAACGGTCTTGTTTACGCCCGTAGGAAGATCGTCGTTATTCTCGTGAGAGAATACCTTAACGTCAACGACGATACCCGACTCTCCGTGAGGAAGTCTCAAGGACGTATCTCTTACTTCTCTTGCCTTTTCTCCGAAGATAGCGCGGAGAAGTCTTTCCTCGGCGGTAAGCTCGGTCTCTCCCTTAGGAGTGATCTTACCAACGAGAATGTCCCCAGCTCTTACCTCAGTTCCCTTCTTAACGATACCCTCGGTATTGAGGTCCTTAAGTGCGTCCTCACCGACGTTGGGTATCTCGCGGGTTATCTCCTCCGGTCCGAGCTTGGTGTCTCTTGCTTCGTGAGTGTATTCCTCAATGTGGAGAGAGGTGTAAACGTCCTCTCTTACAAGACGCTCGTTAAGAAGAACTGCGTCCTCGTAGTTGTAGCCCTCCCACGTCATAAAGCCGATGAGAGCGTTCTTACCGAGAGAGATCTCTCCGTTTGAGGTTGCAGGGCCGTCAGCAATTACCTGTCCTGCCTCGACGTAATCGCCGCGGCTGACTACGGGGCGCTGATTGAAGCACGTGCCCTGGTTGGTTTTCTTAAACTTGATAAGGTCATAAACGTCCTTGTGTCCGTCCTCGCAAGCAATAACTATCTTGGTCGCCTCAACCTTCTCGACAGTACCCGCCGCCTTTGCGGTGATAACTACGCCGGAGTCGATAGCAGCCTTGTATTCCATACCTGTTCCGACGATAGGAGAGTCGGTAACCATAAGCGGAACTGCCTGCTTCTGCATGTTAGATCCCATGAGCGCACGGGAGTTGTCGTCGTTCTCAAGGAAGGGGATCATTGCCGTAGCAACGGAAACTACCATCTTGGGAGAAACGTCCATGAAATCGACCTCGTATGCCGATTTCTCAACGAACTCGCCCTTATCTCTTGCCGTAACTCTTGCGTTTACGAACTTGCCGTTCTCGTCGATAGGCTCGTTTGCGGGAACGATAACGTAGTTATCCTCCTTGTCGGCAGTCATGTATACCACCTCGTCGGTAACCGTTGCGGTTGCCTTGTCTATTCTGCGGAAGGGCGCCTCGATAAAGCCGTAGTCGTTTATGCGGGCGTAGGTCGTAAGGTAGGAGATAAGACCGATGTTAGGACCTTCGGGCGTTTCGATAGGACACATACGACCGTAGTGAGTGTAGTGAACGTCACGGACGTCGAAGGATGCTCTTTCTCTTGAAAGACCTCCCGGACCGAGCGCGGAGAGACGGCGCTTATGCGTAAGCTCTGCAAGCGGGTTGTTCTGGTCCATGAACTGTGAAAGCTGGGACGAGCCGAAGAACTCGCGAACTGCACTCGTAACGGGCTTTATGTTGATAAGCGCGGAGGGAGTAAGCTTCTCGTTATCCTGACTTATCATTCTTTCCTTTATGATCTTGTCCATACGGAGGAAGCCGCTGCGCAAGGACTGCTGAAGCTGCTCGCCTACCGAACGGATACGGCGGTTGCCGAGGTGGTCGATATCGTCAAGAGAGCCGATACCGTGAGTAAGACCGAGCAGGTAATTTACAGTTGCGTAAATGTCTGCGCGGGTTACGTACTTAGGACAGAGCTCTGCAATTCTCGCCTTTGCCTCTGCCTTGATAGCAGCCTCGTCGTCACCAAGTCGCTCAAGCATTTCGAGAATAACGGGTATAGATACCTTCTCATTTATGCCGCAATCCTTAAGATCGTAGCCGAGAACGCATTCGGGACGAACGGTAAAGTTAGAGAACACCTTAACGACGTCGCCGTTATCCATACGGAGCATTACCTCGTTTACGGCATTATCCTCAACGAGATGCGCCTTTGCGTTATCCATGTATTCGCCTGCCGAAACGATAACCTCACCGGTCAGAGGGCTTACAACGTCCTCTGCGGCAACGTGTCCTCTGATTCTGGAGTGAAGAGCCATCTTCTTGTCGAACTTGTAACGTCCAACGGCAGAAATATCGTATCTTCTGTTATCGAAGAAATAGTTATTTATAAGCTGCTGCGCAGACTCAACGTGTGCAGGCTCGCCGGGACGAAGCTTCTTGTATATTTCCTTGAGCGATTCGACGGTACAGTTAGTTCCGTTGTGTGCCGCCAACGCTTCACTCTCGTCCTTCTCAAGCGTCGTAACGAGAAGCGGCTCGTTTCCGAACATAGCGAAGATCTCGTCGCGACTCTCTATACCGAGCGCTCTTATGAACATTGTAAGGGGAAGCTTGCGATTCTTATCTATTCTGACGTACATAACGCCCGATGCATCAACCTCGTACTCAAGCCATGCGCCTCTGTACGGAATTACCTGCGCGGTGTATATGTTATTACCCGCCTTATCGATAGTTTTGTCGTAGTACATACCGGGCGAACGGATTATCTGCGATACGATAACTCTTTCCGCTCCGTTGATAACGAACGTTCCCGTTTCCGTCATTATGGGGAAATCTCCCATAAAGATGTCGGTCTGCTTGACCTCTCCCGTTTCCTTATTGGTAAGACGGACGTTAACCTTAAGGGGAGCTGCATAGTTAGCATCTCTCTCCTTGCACTCCTCGACCGTGTACTTAGGCTTGGAATCGATAGAGTAGGATACGAACTCGATTACCAGCTTTTCCGAGTGGTCGGTGATGGGGGAAACGTCACGCAACACCTCCATAAGTCCCTCCTCAAGGAACCACTTGAAGGATTTAGTCTGAACCTCTACGAGATTCGGAAGCTCACACGGGAATGAAGATTTTGAGAAGCTCATTCTCGTGTTCTGACCAAGCTTGTGTTCTTTTACGTTGACCATTTTTTACACTCCAATCAAAGTAATATTCCACCGTTGTGCGATGTGGAAGCTCGCCGCCATTACAACCACCTCAGACTAAGCTTCGCGCTTCATTATATATAAAATATAACACCCGACAAAGCATCAAAAAGGCAAAAGTGGACATAATAAGCAATTATAATGCAGTTTACAATTATAGCACGTTTGTCAAGGCTTGTCAAGAGTTTTTCCAAAAAAATTTTCCGTTTTTTATTTTTTATGCAAAAATATGCAAAATTACAGCAAAAATTCTTTTCGAGAGGGGTATTTAAGACCTGTTCTATCCTTCCCCGTCGATATAACCAACCGCCACATTTCAATAAAAAAAGCCGTCGTGCTGCATGCACGACGGCTTCTTTGTCAGCCGACCGTATTCGTGTTATCGGTGGTATCGGTATTTTCCGTAGTGTCCGTAGAGACGTTCTGCGTTTCCTCAACGAATTTTATCGAGGTAATAACGACGTCCGTAAGGGGCTTGTCGTTGGCATCGGTGATAACGTTTGCGATCTTATTTACCACGTTCTGACCGAAAACGACGTATCCGAACGCGGCGTAATCTCCGTCGAGGTGCTCGGACGTCTTATGGCAGATAAAGAACTGCGACGAAGCAGAGTTGGGCTTGCCCGATCTTGCCATGGAAACGACTCCCGCAACGTGCGGCAGATTATTTTCAAAGCCGTTGGACTCAAATTCACCCACGATATTCTTGTCCGAACCACCCGTTCCCGTACCGAGAGGGTCGCCTCCTTGAATCATAAAGTTTTCAATAACTCTATGAAATATAAGACCGTCGTAAAAGCCCTCGGAAACGAGGTTCTTGAAATTCTCAACGGTCGCGGGAGCAACGTCGGGATAAAGACGAATAAGAATCTTGCCGTAGCCCGCAACGTCTATTAAAACGTAATCGGTCTGCTCCTCGCAATACTCAAACGTACTTATATCCTCATATTTCTGCATGTTTATCTCGTCAAACGTGGGAGCAACTCTGTTCGGGTCGTACTCATACGTGGGCGCAGTCTCTGTGCTATGAGGCTTGTTGCCACCACCGTTTCCGCCTCCACCGCCGCCGGACGTGCTGTGCGTACCGTTATCGCAGGCGCTCAAGACAAGCAGACATAAAATTGCCGCAAGAATCAAGCAAAATATCTTCTTCATATTCACAATACTCATAAACACCTCAATTATTCCAAAAATGCTATCCGCTGAATTACAGTTAAATTATAACAGAAAAATTCCGATTTGTCAACATATTTTCAAAGCCAAAATTCGGTTAAATACTCCAAAACGTAAATAACCGCGTACAGAGGTGAGAGTCTGTACACGGTTAAAATTACATATTGTTAAGGGCCTTCGTAAACTGGCTCTTCTTACGGGCAGCGGCATTCTTGTGGATAATTCCACGAGCGGCAGCCTGGTCAATCTTCTTAACAGCAGCCTTGTAGGTAGACTCAGCAGCAGCGGTATCACCTGCAGCGAGAGCTGCCTGATACTTCTTTATGTCGGTCTTGAGCTGTGTGCGGAAGATCTTGTTCTGCATGGTCTTCGTCTTGATAACGAGTACACGCTTCTTCGCGCTCTTGATATTCGGCATTGAATTTCACCTCCGTCAGAATTTATGTTGGTAAAAGCCGAAACGGCGCGCATGAGAGGGTGCGCAACCAAATTCGTCCATACAGTCATATATTGTATCATACTTTTCCAATTATTGCAATACCTTTTTTGAAAAAAGTTTTATTTTTTTCAAAAATGTGATCGTTCACAGTACTTCCTGTCAATTATGTAATTTCAACACAAAAAACAAGCCGAGGCACAAACGCAAAAGCTGCGAAAACACCTCGGCTTGATTTATTCAGTTACTATTAGTCGGTAACGTAAGGCAGAAGCGCAACCTGTCTTGCACGCTTGATAGCGGTGTTAAGCTCGCGCTGGTGCTTGGAGCAGGTTCCGGAAATTCTTCTGGGAAGAATCTTTCCACGCTCACTGATGAACTTTCT
The DNA here is from genome assembly GCA_015065365.1 of Oscillospiraceae bacterium. Classification (GTDB taxonomy): domain Bacteria; phylum Bacillota; class Clostridia; order Oscillospirales; family CAG-272; genus HGM12713. The sequence continues at coordinate 4,895 of SVQL01000008.1, forward strand.
GAGCTTTGCAGAATCCTTGTAGTCAATGAACTCTACATTATCTGCACAGAAAATGCAAACCTTTTTTCTTCTACGCACCATGGGTCTGGGCGTACGAACGGCTGCTTCGGTTTTATTCGTATCCATGATTGAATCCTCCTGTTAATATTTTGTTGATGTGTCAACTCAGAACGGCAGGTCGTCGTCTGTGTTGTGCTCCTCAAAGTTAGGCGCTGCGCCTGCATTTGAAGAATAGGACGGAGCAGATCCGTATGCGTCGGTAGCGTAAGCTGCGCCCATGTCGCCGTTCTCATTTCTGGAATCAACGAACATTGCATCGTCAACCACTACCTCTGTGGAATAACGCTTCTGTCCCTGCTGGTCGGTCCAGGTGCTTGTCTGAATGCTTCCCGTTACACATATCGCCGCGCCTTTTCTGAAGTACTTGGAGATAAACTCAGCAGTCTGTCTCCACGCTACGATAGTGATAAAATCGGTCTGCTGCTGCTCATTCTGATCAGCATTTCTGCGTCTGCGGTTGATAGCGAGATTGACTCTGACAACAGATACACCGGACGGTGTCTGCTTCAGCTCAGGCTCAGCTGTAAGACGTCCCGCAAGAACGACCTTGTTGAGATTCAGATTCGACATATTAAACCTCCCTCAACCGTAATTACTCAGCGTCAGTAGCTTCAGCCTCAGCACTTGCCTCAGCCGCGGTAGCTTCTTCTGCTGCTGCGAGCTTTGCTGCCTTCTTCTCGGCTGCATCGTAATCGAGCTTAACAATCATCGAACGCATAATAGTCTCGTCGATGTTGAAAAGACGATCCATCTCGCTGGGGAACTCGGGCGCGGACTTGAAGGTTACTACAACGTAGTATCCCTCAGGCATATCGTTGATCGGATATGCAAGACGGCGCTTGCCCCACTTTGCCACGTCTACGACCTCGGCGTTAGCCTCAACCAAAGACATGAACTTGTTCACGGTTGCGTTAGTAGCTTCGTCTCCGACAGTTACATCAACAATGAACAGGCACTCGTAAGAATTGATTACCTTTTCCATTTTTTACACCTCCCTATGGACTTAAGACCGCAAGCATGAATAAGAATTTACCTGCGGTAAGGAGACGGAATTTTTTACAAAACTCCGTACCGAATTAAGATTATACCATATATCAGTCCGTTTGTCAACACTTTTTTAACAAAAAAATATCGGCGAGCTTCCCCGCCGATATTTTAAAAGAAATCAGTCAACGTCCTTTACGTACGTCTGACCGCCGATAACAATGTAATCGTCCTCGATCTCAAGAGTCTTGGTGCCACTCTTTGCGACAGCGCCCTCGTCCTCGAAATCAAAGGTGATCTCCATGTCGTCGTCCTTACCCTCGATCTTGTAAGTACCCTCGTAGGTGTTCTTGTTTACGTTTCCGATAACGGTAGACTTCTCAGTTACGGTAACCTTAGAGCCCTTGAACTCGTAAACCACCTGATACTCTGCAATACCAACGTCAACCTTGGACTCATACTCTCCCGAAAGCTTAGTGCCGAAGCAGGATGTAAGAGAGAGACAAAGCATGATCGCTACTATTGCGACTGCAAAAATTCTAACGGTTTTTTTCATAATATTCCTCCTTAAATTATTATATAATAAAAACCTTTACTACTGTGTATTATATCACCGTATACGACATTTGTCAAGTATTTTTAACGTTTTTTATTTTTATAAATAAACATTCCAATTTCACATGAAAGGATAGCTAAGAAGGCAACGGAAAGCATGAGTATAAAAGCGTTGCCTGTTAAAGTATATAATGTTTGGTGTGTATTAACGTGGAAATCCGCTACAAGAAGTCCGTCATCAAGCGGGGGGATACTGTCGATAACCTCACCCTTTGAATTGATTGCCGTAGTTAACCCCGTATTTGCCGCTCTCGCGACGTATCTTCCGTTTTCTATGGCGCGAAGCTGGGATTGAGCGTTATTCATATCGGGTGCGGCGGAGCTTGTAAACCACGAATCGTTGCTTGAGACGGTAATTATCTCGGCACCCGCCGCCGTAGCCTCAAGGCTGATTGCTTCATAAAGCTGGTCATAGCATATTATGCTTCCTATCTGTACCTTATCCGTATCAAACACCTCGGATTTGTCTCCGATGCTCAAATCCTCGTCGTTTCTTACCATATCGGCAAGCGGCGGCGCTATAAACTCAAGAAAATCACGGAACGGAACGAACTCTCCGAACGGAACGAGACGACGCTTGAGATAGACGTTGTCCTCTACCGTACCGTCGGGATTAAAGCAAATAACCGAATTGTAAAGCTCGCCGTTCTCTCCCCTCGTAAAAGCACCCACGAGCAGCGTAACGCCCGCGTCCTTTGCAAGAGATGCGCACTCCTTGCGCTTCAGCGAGCCCTCGTCAAGAACCCACGGCATTGCCGTTTCAGGCCATACCACCACGTCAGCGCCCGCGTCAGCCGCCTTGTGAGTGTATTCCCAATAAACCGTCATCGTTTTGAGCGTACTCTCGTCCGACCACTTTTCATCCGACGAGATATTTCCCTGCACCATCGCGACCTTGACAGTCTCTTCCCCGTCAACCGGCACAAAGTACAGAAGTGCTCCCAAGCCGTACTGAAAGACGAGCATCGAGCATACGGCAGAGATCATTACTTTCCTCGCGCCAAGCGAGGAAAGATGAAGCAACAGATATGCCAAGCACATATTCACCGCAACCAATACGAAGGTAACGAAATACGATCCAAAAAGAGATGCCGTCTGGAGCCCCGCGATATATTTCACCTGCCCGAGCGGCAGTCTTCCCCACGGAACACCCCACCAGCCAAGCGTTTGCGACCATTCGTGTATCGCCCATATTCCCGCCGCGCAAAACGGGCGTAAATATTCAAAGCGAGTAAGTAAACGGGTTTTAAAAAGCATTCTTATGGCAACGAACGCAAGTCCGCCTATTGCCGCTTGAAAGCCTGAAAGCCCCAGACAGCCCGCCAAGCATACTATAATCGCCGCTACGGGAGTCATTCCGTCAATAAAATCAAGCGGATACATATCCATAAACCAATGGAATATAACGGCAAAATAGCACCAAAAGAAGAAAAGCCCATATCCGTACGTTCCTCTTGCACGAATACCGTCAGATGCAGCAGCATCAATAAGAAAGAGCCCGACGGGTATTAAGGTAAGCCATTGTAAAAATCCGATTTCGGGAAAAACCACCGTAAGTCCCGTAAGAATTCCGCTGAGTCCGAGGAACAAAAACCTCTTCCACCTTCTGTCACATTTAAATATTTTAATACGTATCACCGTCCCTTAAACGAACCAAATATCCTTTTTATCAATCGCGAACGAGCGCCCCTCAAGATATGAAAGACTGTTTTTCTCCTTTGATTTGGGAAATTCAAGTCGGTAGGCGTAAAGCGCCTGATATTTAAAGCCGCGACGGCGGTCGTCCTTATTTATCCCGTATTTTCCGTCGCCGATGAGCGGACAGCCGATATGCGACATATGCGCTCTTATCTGGTGCGTGCGTCCCGTATAAAGGTCGATCTCAAGCAGACTTTCATCGCCTCGGCGTTCAAGAACTCTGTATCCCGTAACTATCTCCTTTGAGCCACCAAAGGGTACGTCTCGCACCTCCACCGTGTTGTCCTTACTGTTTTTTCTCAAATGTGCCCGAAGAACGTCGCTTTTTTTAGGCGGCGCGCCGTGAACCAAGCAAAGATAATGCTTGCGCACCTCTCCTGCTTTTATTTTCGCATTCATATCGCGAAGCGCCGCTGCGTTCTTGGCGGCGATAACTATACCGCCCGTGTTTCTGTCAATTCTGTTGCAAAGCGACGGAGCAAACGACTGTTCCTCCCGGGGATCGTACTCACCTTTCGCAAGAAGATAAGCCTTAACGTGCATAATAAGCGTATTTTCTCCGCCTTCCTTGTCCTCGTGAACGAGCACGCCGGGGCGCTTGTTGAGCAGCATTATGTTTTCGTCCTCATAAACTATCTCAAGCTTCGGAGTAATACGCGCGAGCGCGCCGTCGTCCTTTTCGGGAGCATCAAAAAACTCATCGCGAATAAACAGCTGAACCTCGTCTCCCTCTTTCAGCACGTAGCTCTGCTCAGTGCGCTTGCGGTTTACCTTTATTTTTTTTGTTCTTATGCTTTTATACATCATAGACGTGGGAAGCCCCTTGACCGCCTTTGAAAGAAACTTGTCAAGCCTTTGCCCCGCATCATTTTGACCGATAACCAATATCTTCATACATTTTCTCCGTCAACATAGACTAACTAAATTATATATTATTTCTCGTCTTTTTTCAAGAGATTTCTCAAATAATTTAAATTTCTCTCAATATATTTACAAAACGGCGTTTTCGTGGTAAAATAGGATATATATTTTTTGGGAGCGTAATATGGCATATAAGAACAAAACCGTGGGTATATATACCCTCGGCTGTAAGGTAAACCAATATGAGTCCGAAGCTATCTCCGAGGAGCTTGAGCGCCGCGGCTTCAGCATCGTCAGCCCTGCTTGCGTCTGTGATGCTTACGTAATAAATACGTGTACTGTAACTGCGGAATCCGACAGAAAGGCTCGTCAGTTCATTCGTAGGGCTATCGGAAAAAATGCGAATGCTGCCGTCGTCGTAACGGGCTGCATGGCTCAAATTTCCGCAGATGAGATAGCGGCTATCGAGGGCGTTGACGCGGTTGTCGGCAACGCAGACAAAATGTCCTGCGCCGAAATTATCGAGCGCCTTTTTGCAAACGGAAAGAATGAAAAAACAGAAATTTTCATAACGGATATTAAAAGCAGTCCTTTTGAAAAAATGAGAATCGGGCATTTTGACCGCACACGCGCTTACGTAAAAATTGAGGACGGCTGCGAGAGCCGCTGCACCTACTGCATAATTCCTGACGCGCGCGGCGGTATTCGCTCAAAGCCCGTCGAGGACGTAATAAGCGAGGTCACCGCGCTTACTCGCGGCGGTTGCCGCGAAATAGTACTTACCGGTATTGAAACAGGCTCCTACGGCAAAGACCTCGGCGGAATTGACCTTGCTGATCTGCTCTGCCGAATAGACAAAATCGAGGGCATTGGCAGAGTCCGGCTCGGCTCGCTCGATCCCTCTCTTATAAAAGAGGATTTTGTCAAGCGTATCGCAGAACTTGAGAGCCTCGCGCCCCATTTTCATCTTTCCCTGCAAAGCGGAAGCAACCGTATACTCGCGCTTATGAAGCGCAAATATAACGCCCGTCAAGCAATGGCGGCAATCGAGCTTTTGCGGAAGTACATACCGAACGTAAAGTTCACCACGGATATTATCGTCGGCTTTCCGCAGGAAAGCGAGGAGAATTTTGGAGAGACTGTGGAATTTGTCAAGGCAGCGGGATTTCTGACCGCGCATATTTTCCCTTATTCCAAACGCAAGGGCACTCCCGCCGCAATTATGCAAGGGCAGATATCCAAGGACGAAAAAAGCCGCAGACTACATTTGCTTGAAGCCGTGGAGGCTGACGTAAGGCGCGGTATACTGGAGGCGGAAATAGAGCGCGGCAACGTAAAAGATGTCCTTTTCGAAACCTTTTCGGACGGTGTTGCTGTTGGACACACCGCAGACTTTTTGGAGGTACACGTTCCGTCCTCGCGCCCTCTCCACGCAGAAATATATCCCATTCGCTTTATATCCACGGACGGAAACGTTTTATTTGGAGAAATAGCTTGATTTAAAAACTGTAATTCCGTGCTTTTACGGCACAAAAAAATAAAAGAAAAAATTTCTAAAAAACTATTGCATTTTTTTTTGAGTTATGGTATAATAACAAATGTTCTATGGATAAATCAAGAAAGTTACACGTGCTTTAAGCACGTTGAGGAGGTGTCAAAATGGCAAAGTGCAGTATTTGCGGAAAAGGAGTTGTTTTCGGTCAGGCCGTATCACACTCACATCGCAAGACCAACAGAACCTGGAAGCCCAACATCCGCAAGGTAAAAGCAATTGTTGACGGTACGCCTAAGACCGTTGCTGTTTGCTCCCGTTGCCTTCGTTCGGGTAAGGTAAACAGAGCGTGAGTTTTTATAACAGTCACGAATAGAAAAGCAGACTTATTTCCTTCGCCAAAGCGTTGGATACAGAGTCTGCTTTTTTGTTTTTTCCGCGCAATGGATTTTATTGACAAATTCCTATTTTTTTGATATAATTTATATAGTGTATTTGATAATAAGGAGAAGTTATGCTCTGGGAACTTTACGATGACATCAAAAGCTACATAAAGATGACCTTTATTCCCTCAATGCGGAATATTTTTTCGTCGATAAGAAGCCTTATCAGCATGATTCTCGTTATGCTTGTTTTGCAGGTGCTCTTAAGTGTTATATGCATTGCTGGCATTGAAAATATAAAAAGACAAAACGAGACCTTGGATAAATTTCAAGCCGATATTGAGGCTGTTGCTGTCGAGGGTGCTGACGTTGGAGACAGCGCAGGCTCGCACGCCTTGTCCGACGCCTTTCAGACTGCCAAGAACGGCACGTTCATTCTCATAGGTGCGCTCGGCTTGTGGGCGCTCTGCTCCCTTGCGGTTTACCAGCGAATAGCCTCCGCGTCGGCAGACCGTGACAGATACGTTTGGGGAATGTACGTCGTACACGGAGCAAAGAAAAAGAAGGTACGGGCTATGCTCAAATGTGAGCTGTTTGCTCCGCACCTCGTAGCAACCTTGCTCGGATATCCCATAGCGCTTCTCCTTTGCAATCTGCTTCTCGGCGGCGAATACCGCTTTTCGGTTATCCCCATTATTATAATCCTGCTGCTTTCGCTTATATGCATTCTCCTCGTGGTAGAGTACGAATGTCTGCTCATAAGAAACATGACTCCAACGTATATGCTTCGCGAGGAGGATTCTCCAAAAAGCATTTCCTATCCACGCAAGCACAGCACTCTCGTAAAGGGATTTACCCCCTCGCGCTACGGAAGAAGCTCCTTTTCCCGAATGAGAAAATATTACGTTTCTCTTTCCGCCGTTGCCGCTATTCCCGCGCTCCTTTGGATATGTCTTTTAGTGTCCGCAAAGGGTGAAACGGGATTTTTGAAGCAGGATGTTGAGGAATTCACCATAAAAAGCCAAATAGGTCTCTCCGAGGACGACCTCAAAGCAATACGAGAAAAGGCTCTTGAATTTTCCGATAAGATCACCTCTGTCGGAGCGTCCGCCTCCTACGACGCGTCGGGTATACATACCCACCTTCTCGCAGACAAATCCAAGCTCTCCGAGGACAGATACTCTCCGTATTTCACGACCACCTACGGTGACAATCTTCTGACTCTTACGATGAACGATACCGCGTTTAAGCACTACACGGGCTATCAAACGGCAAGAGTCGCTCGCGGCACCGTGTCTATCGTATATCCTTCGAGCAAATCCGACTATGCCTTTGAAGAGGGCGACAGAATTTTTATCGCCGTATCAAAGCTTGACGGTAACGTGCGCGTGGTAGACTCAAATGCCACTGAACTGCTCAAGTCCGATCTTACAAAAGAATACGATTACGTTGAGCTTGACGTAGCTTACGTTACCAAATGCGCCGAGGAAAGCTTATCGGGAAGCGGATTCTTGAACGTTAAGCAAACATATTTCGTTCTCAACGATCAGGATTATCTTGAGATAACCTCTATTATGAATTACAGCGCGAGCGTTTATGAATACGAATACACCTCCGCTATGGACGAAAAAGCAAGCTTTAATATAACCGTTCCCGCAGCTGAGCTCGGCGAGCTTCCTGCGGAAGGTGATTGCGTTCAGCTTTCGGGAACATATACCGCAAGGGTCACGCTCAAAAACGTCAATTCCATATATTTCAAGGAACCGACTACTCTTGAAAAGGATATTAACAATACCTTCAGATTCGCCTACATAAATTCGGTAACGTCAGACGGCACGACCGTTACGCTCAACGTAACGCCGCAGGATACCTTCAGCTTCAAAACGCCCTTTGGTTCAACGGTAGCGAAAGTAGGGATTGGCACTCCGAAAATGACTACTCATGACGACGTTTACTTTATAAATACTGCGGGTGAGGATTTGATCTTCTCGAACGGAACCGTAGAAATCCACGATTACATAAGGGTACACAGGTCATCGCGAGTCAGCGGCGCTGAAGCGGGATTTCACGCTATTCTTCCCCAACAAATCCTGAACGTAACCGAGGGCAGACTCCCACTTGAGGAGCTTTTCGCCAACGACGATTTCATTATTGCTGCCGCTGACAGCAATACACAGGCAACGCTCGGAATAGACGCGGGTAATGTTGAGCAAGGCGCGCTTACGCTCGTTCTTCCCTCGTCTGATAAGCATTATCTGAATATTGCCGAGGGCGATGAGCTACTTCTCGGTATAACGCTTGAGGACGTATTCGGCTACGATCCAAACGCAGAGTCTACGGAAAGCAAATACGATATACTCAATTCGCACGTGCACAACAATCAGTACGACTACGTTCCGCTTACGGTTACTAAAATAATATACAGTGATTCCGTTGAACGCGTGCACGTCTTTCTAAGTAGCAAGGATTTTTCAAGAGTAATCGCAAAGCACGGCGCTTATACGACCGTAACGGTATCTCTTGATGAAAGCACGGCCAGCGAGGAATACTCCGTCATACGCAACTGGCTTGGCGGATTCGTTTCAAATGACGTCAGACTGACAAGCGTTTCGTCCTCGGGCGCATATCTTGACCGCCTGCTTCGCGAGAACGCAGACTACTCGTCCGTAATACTTCTTATCAGTATACTTATCCCTATGATAATTCCGTTTGTATGGTATTACCCCCTCTCTACCCTCTTTGACCGCAGACGCTCTGAAATAAAGGTTCTTGAGGCAATAGGCAAAACGAGAAAACAGATTTACGCAAGCTTTGCCGCCGAGGGTGCACTGCTGTGCGCTTGCGCCTTTTTGACAGTTCCCGTTCTGTGCGGTCCCGTTATGCTGATCTATAAGCTATCCTGCATATTCTTCCGCTTACCCATAGAATTTGAATATTCTTATCTGTCTCTTCCTATTCTCATAGTGGGCGGACTGGCTGTTGCGCTTTGCGCGGCTATCTGCTTCCTAGTCTGCTTGGCAGGCACTCTGCCTCGCAAAAAAACACGTAAAAATTAAGGAGAACGTATGGCAATTCTTGAAGCTATTGACATAATAAAGCAATATAAGCGCGCGGGAAACACCGTCACTGCGCTCAATCGCGCATCTATAAGGGTTGACGAGGGAGAATTCGTAGCCATAACGGGAGTTTCAGGCTCGGGCAAAAGCACGTTTATAAACATCTGCGCGGGACTCGACACTCCCAACGCAGGCTCGGTCATGCTCGGAGGTCGAATGATAACCTCACTCTCTCAAAACGAGCTTACCGAATACCGTGGAAAAACCGTGGGCTTCGTATTTCAGTCACACAAGCTGATTCCCCATCTGACCGCCTACGAAAACATACTTCTGCCGCTCAACGCCGCAAACAGAAAGCAGGAAAAGCACGAGGAGCGCTTTAAGCTGTTGGTCGATTCTCTCGGTATTCGCGACCGCCTTGCGCATCTCCCCTCGGAGCTTTCGGGCGGTCAGGCGCAAAGAGTGGCAATAGCGCGCGCTCTTATCCACTACCCCCGTATTCTCTTTGCTGACGAGCCTACGGGAAACCTCGACAGAAAGAATGCAGACGAGGTGGTTGACCTTTTGGTAAGTCTTAAAGACAGCCTCAAGCAGACTATGGTAGTCGTAACACATGATCCCAAAACTGCAGAGCGTGCCGACAGAATTTACAATATGGAAGACGGCTTCCTCGTTGAGGTGAAGCGCAAATGACGTACGCGGTTGTCGACTGTCGCATAACTCACGACGTTGAGTATGCGTTGCTTAACTACGCCGACAAAATAATAAAGTTACCGCCGCACCCCGCGCTCGCGGCTCCCGTCGCATCGCACCCGGATATGCTTATTTGGTCGTTCGAACGTAAAATCGTCACGTACGAAGATTATTTTTCGATTGCTCAAAATGAGCTTCTTGAGCTTTGCTCGCTCGGCTTTGAGCTTGTGACGGAGAAGGCTTGCCCCAACGCTGTGTATCCACGCGACGTGCGCCTAAACTGCGCCGTAGTGGGAAATCATGCGCTTGCCAATCTCAAATATACGTCCGAGCGCATAAAAAACAGCTCTCTTGAGCTTTTGCACACAAACCAAGGATATACAAAGTGCGCGACGGTTGTAGTCAATGATAACGCGATAATAACATCTGACCCGTCGGTTTTCAATGCCGCTATGCAGGCGGGTATCGACGCACTTAAAATAAGCGAGGGGCACGTAAGGCTTGACGGCTATGATACGGGCTTTATCGGAGGTGCTACGGGCGTTACGGACAACGAAGTCCTCTTTACGGGCGCCCTTTCCTCACACCCCGACGCCGAAAGTATAAAAGAATTTTGCGCCCGCCACGGCAAGCGCGCCGTATCCCTATCACCCGCACCGCTTTACGACTACGGGACCGTGTTTTTCTTTGATTAGATAATAAGCAAAAGGAGTCGAATATGAAAAAAGTACTTAAAAGAGCTATTTTGCTCTTACTTTGCGCGCTTATTGCCGTACCGCTCAGCGCATGCGATAAAAGGAGAAAAAAGTATACCGACTCCTATTTCGGCTATTTTGATTCCTTCGCTGAATTCACACTCTACACCGACTCAGAGGAACACTTCGAGCATTACAGCGACATAGTTGAGCGCGAGCTAAAAAAATACCACGAAATGCTCGATGCTTACAACGGATACGATGGCAAAATAAATATATATTCCCTCAATGAAGGCGCTGCCAATACGCCTATGAAGCCCGAGCCCGAGCTTTTCTTTTTCCTTGAAAAATCCAAGGAGCTTCACGAGCTGACGGACGGCTATACGTCAGTAACACTCGGTGCGGTAACGGCTATCTGGAAGGACGCAATAAAAAACGGCGTACCGCCAAATGAGGAAAGCTTGAGAAATGTCTCGGAGCATACGGATATAAATGACTTGATTCTTGATAGTGATGAATGGACGGTCGCGTTTGCGGACGAACATCTTAAGCTTGACGCGGGCGCTTTGGGCAAGGGCTTTGCCGCTGACTGTATCGCGGATATTCTCTCTCTTGAGGGCTGTAAGGAACCGTTCATGCTTAATCTTGGCGGAACGCTTGCCGCAAGAGGTGAAAAGCCCGACGGCACACCATGGCTTGCGGGAATACAAGCCCCCGACGGCGGTGAGCTTGACGGCATTTCAATCAATCTCTCGCGCTTTGAGTACACCACCAACGCCCTTTCCACAAGTGGCTCGTATCACCGCGGATTTGAATACGAGGGCGTTATCTATCACCATATAATAAACCCTTATACGCTGATGCCCGAAAATAATTTCACGTCGGTCAGCGTTAATTGCAGCTCTGCCGCAAGGGCAGACGCGCTATCCACCGCTCTATTTTCTATGTCACCAGAGCAAGGACAAGCTCTTGTGGAGTCCCTTGATGGCATCGAAGCCGTGTGGCTTTTGGCTGACGGCAGAGTGATAAAAAGCAACGGCATAGAATAACTAAAACGAAAAGGAGGAGAAAAATGAATAAAAAAGATATAGTTCTCTTCCTGTGCATAGTTGTGTCATCAATTTTGACGTTTGCCGTTCTTTGGCTTGCTTTGGTGCCTCGCGGTGACGTCGCCGTAGTCAATGTGGACGGCGAGGAATACGCAAGGCTCCCACTTGACGAAAATACCGAGTTTTTGGTAAAAAGCGGGTATGGTGAAAATCTCGTGGTCGTAGAAGACGGAGAAGTATATATAAAGGAAGCGGATTGTCCTGATAAGGTGTGCGTAAGAACGGGCAAGGCAAACGCCATGAAAAGTGTCGTTTGCGCGCCGCACAGACTCGTCGTGACGGTGGAGGGAAAGTCATGAAAAAAAAAGGAGCTGCAAAAACCGTAGCGCTTTGGGGCATGCTTATTGCTCTCGGACTTGTGTTCGGATATATCGAGCACCTCGTTCCCCTTCCAATCGGTATTTACGGCATAAAGCTGGGGCTTTCAAATCTTGTTACACTCGTAGCGCTCTATACACTTGGCGCGCACGCGGCAATTTATATAAATCTTATAAGAATATTTCTCTCGTCGCTGCTATTCGGCAACGCCGTGTCTCTCGCATATAGCCTTGCGGGTGGACTTACCGCAGTAATAATAATGATCATAGCAAAAAAAATCTGGAAATTCGGAACGGTTGGCGTAAGTGTTCTCGGAGGGCTCACTCATAATCTTGCGCAGCTTGCAGTAGCCGTATTTATGGTAAACAACTTAAAAATAGCATTTTACCTGCCCGTACTGATCGCCGCAGGCGCAGTAACGGGATTTATCATAGGCACGTGTGCCATTCCAATCATAAAAAATCGGCAGAAGAGTTAAAGCTTCCGCCGATTTTTTTGGAAGCACTGTTTTTGCAAACACAAAAGCGAAGGGCGTACCTGCTATATCGCAGATACGCCACGCGTGGATTTTCAGCTATTCGTTAGTTGTTTTTTGCATCTGAACTTTGAAATAAAAGCACCAAGGCATAATGCAGCTACGGGAAGGATCGCCATAATAATAAGTGATAAAAAGTTCCCTCGGTCTATAAAATACTCACAGTATTCACTATAGGAAATTGGATACACAATTGTATTGAAAAGATATGTTTTAAGAATCAAGTGCAAGATATACAGCAATGCTGTCGCCGAAACAGAGCAACACAAATTGAAAACTGCTGAAAATAAAACACATTTTGGGGTAAACGCAACATTATTCAACCCATAAATGAAAGACCATAGGAGTATTGACAAAAACACCGGATATTGAATACCACCGGGAAGCGCCGACATATCGACCTTCATTATTGCGGAAAGTATTATCTGATACATAAAAAGTGAAATTGTCGGGATAAAACAAATACACAGATTTTCTATAACTGTCCAAATACGCTTGGAAATAGCATTTGATTTAGAGAAAAATCCAAATGTCGGAGCATACACAAGCGCAACTGCAACTGTAGTAACCAAGCAAGGAATTATAAAATAAGGCAAAACAAGCAAAAAGGATATCAAACTAAATTCGCCTATAATGATACAAATGGCACTTAAACTAACTAAAATCACCAATAAATTCCAAATTAAAAGCCAAAGAGCAACATTTCTTTTAGATAAAACAACACTTCTTACAAATGAGAATGTAAAAAATGCTGCCAGAACCATAAAAAGATAAAATGCAATACCATTGAATATAGTATTCATTTCAATAAAAAGGAATATTGCATTAAGAGCAGTTCCCAAAACGATAGAAACAATTAATGCAGAAATATAAAAAACATACATTTTTTCTTCATAAAAATTATCCTTAATATATTTTTTCTTCGAACTTAGAATTATTGTAATATCCGTATTTTGATACTGTCATTATACCATAGTTTATAAACTTTGTCAAATATTTTAAAAAACACCGAAACCATACTGTCTAAAAAACAGTCGCTTGCATGGTTTTTTACAGTTGGTATGGAAAGCGGCACAATCGAAATGAGGGACTATTATAAGAGGATAAATATTAAAATCATATTGACAAAAGTCGACGTAGTGAGTATAATTTACGCACAAAAATAAAAATCAGGTTATCGTTTTCAAAAAGGTTTTGTCCGCTGACGATAAACTTCTTATAGTTGACGATTTTCTGGCAAACGGCTGCGCGCTTCAAGGACTGATTTCCATTGTCGAGGACGCAGGCGCGACAACCGGATTTTTGATTGGTACTTGCGCACTTTTGATAATAAAAAATGAGTATATCGCGCGTACGCTTGGCATTAACAAAACGGACACACAAGGAAATTACACTAATTGATTTCGAATTGATTTTTAACATAAATGTATTGCAAAAGTAGCCCACTTCAATAAAAATAAATTTTTTTCAAAAAAGTCTTGACTTATCTAATTAAATATGCTATAATATTCAAGTCGCAAAGATCTGGGTGTGGCGCAGCTGGTAGCGCGCTACCTTGGGGTGGTAGAGGCCGCAAGTTCAAGTCTTGTCACTCAGACCAAATAAAGCCTTGAAAACATTGAGTTTTCAAGGCTTTATTTTTTGCTTGTTACGCAGTTTTTCGAGGGGGTGTTACACAATTTGCTACGCAGATTGTGTAACACCCTGCTTTTTATTGTCTTTTACGTAACGCAGTCGTTTTTGTTTCAATTGGCAAAATAGTCTTTGAATAAATTTTTTTACAATAAAAGATGGCGCATACAATTTAGCACACGCCATCATACATTACAATCATTCTATTGTCAAAAAAATATGTAAATACTCTAGCATAATTTCACGTCGTCCATCAAGGGAAAATTTCTTATCTGCCCCCTGTTGCAAAAGTCTTGTAAATTCTATCATTTTGGGATCGGAATTTATTTTATCTTCTCTCCCCATCGCAATCTCTCTACTCAATTCAAAGTATTTAATAAATTTTTTCAATTTTCCCACTGGTATTTCATCTACAATGGAATACAACGTTACAATTAAACTCTTTTTCGAAAGTAGCTTGTCCTTATCATCAAATTCATTTATAAAACAATTAATTTTTGACTTAACTCGCTCTAAAGCTTGTTGACATTCAATATCAAAATCTTTCTCGCTAGAAACAAATCTATCAACTGTTTTCTTTCCTAAATCTTCATACCCCATTTCTATCATTAAGAATTTTAAAGCCAAATCGAAATGTGCATATCGAGCATTTGTCATTCTTATCTTATCCGTAAAGAATGGAGATGTCATATACAGCGTTTTCATCTGCTGTGCCAAATTGCCACCAGATGCATTTCTTTTCTCTGCCGTATTAACTGCTACACCACTATTCAACCTAATAAAGGTTTCATTTATAATATCCGGGCTATCTGTATCCATAAATACTATACACAATTCATATTCTAAAATTCTAGAAATTATAGAGGGAGCAACATTGTCAATTTCAAAAAAAGTTTTCCCCGCAATATTGCTATATTTTTTATCTGCGTCATTTATAAAAACAAAGGGATCTGAAAGTGCCAGTTCATTCTTCAAAAAATCAAATATTGCTTCTAATCGTTGTTTTCCATCTATTACTGCATAGTTATAGCACAATGTATTATTGTTTTGTGGCATAAATTGAAAATAAATTTTTGGAATATCAAAACCATTAATAACACTATCAATCAATAATTGTTTTTGCTCCTTATTCCAAACTCTCCCCATTCTTTGATAGTTTGGAGAAAAATCAATATATTTTTCTTGAGCAAGAAGCCAACTAATGCTCTTATATTCTTGAAAAATTTTAAACATTATTTTCCTCCTTCATAGGTGCGTTTCAATTCTTTAGAAATCGAATCAAGTTCAGGGAAAAGTGAACTTTCAGTTATTCCTATGTAATATAAATCGTCTTTGATTTTGTTTATATTATCTTTAGGAATAACAATTTTAACAAGAAACTTTTCTGACTGCTCTAATGATTCCATGTCAAAAGATTCCTTGTTTGGAAAAAGAGTAAATACTCCCTTTTGAGCTATTATTCTTTCGGTGTTTTGCGGACCAATGATTGCAACTGGATGCGTTTTTTGTCTCACACTAGTAAAATACATTTTATAAAGGTCATCGCATTCGCAAATATTAGGAACTTTTTCGTGTTCATAAGATGGATAACTAATATGGGAGTTTAAAATTATTGGATTTAAGCACCATACAACAGCATTCTTATCTTCGTGTTTACTTTTTCTGTATTGTACCGCGAAAGCTAATGCAACTAAAGCATTTTCTGACCAATCTAAAAGTCGTGTTGGAGTTTCATGATGTTGCATTATAAACAACCACTCAGCTTCATTGGTTGGTATATGTTCTAAAAATCTTGCTGCTCTAGCTTTAAATTGGTGCAATAACGCTGCCTCGGTTTCCCATGTATATGGCTCTCTATAAACAGTCGGCATCAATTTGTATTCTTCAGATGCGTGTCCCCTAAACCACAATTTTGTATGTTGCTCTTTAAGTGATGCAATTATATCCAGATATCCGTAATGGTTGCCGCCTGCTCTCTTACCGTTAACGAATACGTCGCTCTCGCTCATTACTCCGTCAAATTCAAGAAATACGCAACTGTTCTTATATTCTTCGGAAACGAAAAGCTCCTTTTTGTAAACTCCCGTTCCGACTATGGGCAAGCCGCCCGTTCTTCCCGTATGCTCAAGAGTTCCGTCCGCTCTGTATACGGGATCGTTATTTATATCAAAATCTCCCTCGATAGCGTAGTCGTGCGGTATGCGCACTGCCCTGCCGCCGTCAAAGCTCGCAATAGCCTCCTCGGGAGAAATATTTTCATCTTCAAATTTTTTGAAATAAAATCCGTCCGTTAAATTAGTGATTATTCTTTTCATACATTACCTAAAAAATTCCTGCTGCTATTAGATTTAATAACAGCAGGAATCAATTGAATATTTGTGATAAATAGGATTATTCTGAAATATAACTCAAAAATCTATTTAATTCTATAACAGCCTGATCCTCGTAAGCCGCGTACTGTGTCTTAAAGTTATTAACACCGCCAACTGACAAGGACGGGAACTGTCCGTAGTCAACGAATATCCACGTGTGGATAGCGCCCCAACCGAATACGACGCCAAGATCGTAAATAGGCTTTTCAATAGCTATTTCAAGCATTTCAAGAGCTTCCTCGTCAATGCTTCCCTTTATCTTACAGTTGATCTCAATGTAATTGGTATTCATCTCCTCAGAGCCTTCGTTAATAGCCTGCAAGCCAAAGGACGCAAACTCCTTATTTTCTGCCATTGCGGGAATTACGAAGAGAGCCGAAAAGTACGAATGGATATTAGAATAGTAGCTTTGCTGCTCACTATCGTATTTAGGATAAGGAAGGAATCCGTAGCTGAAGCCTGCGTCGGACTTAAGATTGTCAACAAATGAAAGCTCTCCGTCAAACATAAGGGCCTTCTCGTCAAGGAACAAGCTCTTAGACTCCTCGATAAGTCCGGATTTTACAGCAAAGAACGTACCGCCGTCACTTGCGTGAGTCATTGCAAGAACCTCGTCAATTACGTTGAGAGTTCTCTCGTTATCAATAACGAAATAAGGAGTATCGTTTGCATCCTTTCCAATAATATTGACCTCGCAAGCAGCAACGTAATGATAGAAGTTTCTGTTGTTCGAGCAGCTGAGACCGTAGGTCATGATCTCTCCCGTACCGCCGTCGGTAACGGTTCCTTCCGCTCTAAGCTTAGCCATCGCCTCAAGAGTCCAATCGCCACTTCTTACAAGCGCCACTGGATTGATGTCAGACTGCATATCTTCAAGCATTTCTCTGTTGTAGAATATAAGCTCTGTATTCATCTTCTCCTGAAGATTAACGTAGCCCGTTGTCATATAAAGCTTATTATTTATGCTAAGTGTTTCGTTTACGTAGCTGTTCCAGCAAGCCTTCTCAAAATAGAGATAAGGAAAAGCCTCGGAATCGTAAAGATTTGCCGCAGCGCATCCTGCTGCCATCATTGACTTAACCTCATGAACCTGCATAAATACAAGCTCGTAATTGGATTCTTGAGCAAAATACTCAATGTTGAGCGTGCTTGCAGGAGTATCTTCTCCTGTAAATACTACGTCTATACCGTACTGTTCCTTCAAGAGAAGATTTCTGGTATATACGTCGGAAGAAATAGGGTCGGTAGGAGCCTCGGCTTCTATACTTACCGTAGCGTACTGCTTTACAGAGCCATAAGCATTTCCGAGGACTCTGTATTCTCTATCCCACATAAGCTTGGGAAGCTCTCTGCCGTTATCAACCGGCTCGGTTGTCGCTGTGGTTTCCTCAGGGACCTCATCAACCGTACAGCCCACAAGCGTAGTTGCAAGCATAAGAACAGCCAACAAAAGGCATATCAAAGATTTGATTTTCATAAATTACCTCTCTTTTTAGTTTTATAAATTTCACTCGCCAAAAAGCTCGTTTAATTTTTTTAGTGTTTCCTCGACAAGAATCTCACCGCCGTCAGCATCCGTTACGCAGTCAAATATACTTGCAGAATATCCCTTATTTCCCTGTCCCTTGCATGTCGGAAGGTATCCGCCGCCTTCCATACCGGGAACTGCCGCGAGCTGTACGATAAAGGTCTGCTCCGCAGGGCTTCTCGCCTGAATTCTCTGCTCGTAGTCCATAAACAACTCGAAGCGATTGGTTGTGAAAGCAATGTCTCCAAGTCTTATTACGTGACATTCCATCGGGAAGGTGTTTTCTTTTTGATAAGACTCGTATTTATTTATTATTCCGGCATATCTTGATATACCCGAAAGCTTTACGGTCTTTTTCTTGAAATCGTTGTACCACTCGCCGTTTTGCTTGGGAACGACCTTTTTTGCCTCCTCCAAGCCAACTAATGCGCTTTGATACTGCTCCTCACTTATCTTGATCTTGCTTAACTGCATATCAAAAGTGCTGTGCTTTATAACCGTTTTGGTTTTAATATCAGCAGAAGCCCAAGACTCTATTTCGGCAAGACCTGCGACGATCCTTTCGGCAATATCGCGGCGTCTGCCCATATCGAGCTCGGTATCCTCGCCGTATTTAAGCTTATAGCGACGCGCCTCAGCGGCGTTATAGTGCAAAAGTCTTGGCGAGATGTCACCCGCTGCCGCGCACTGCGGAAGCACGTAAATGTCACCGAACTTCTCCTTAACAGCAACTCTTACCTCATGCCAATAGTCTGCCGAAAGCACACTCCTTGACTCGGAGCACTGCGACGGACAAGGAACGTTTGCAACTATTCCCGTCAGCTTTCCGCTCTCGTCGTAGGTAAACATGGCGTTAAGAAAGCTTTCTGTTCCGGACTCGTAGCCGAGGAAATCCTCGTCGTTCGTATTTCCGTACATCATACAATAGCCGTTTACTGAGTGCAAGGAGTCCTGAACTGCACCGGCTCCCGTATCGCGGGAATAAACTACTCGCCTGCTATGACCTACGGTTGCAAAGCCGTAACCGTAAGCAAAGCCGCCATCGGCTCTCGTGTCGTAGGACTCGATTATTGCCTCAACCGTTTTGTCAACAATAAAAGCTTTCACTTGGTTTCCGCCCATAATATCGCCCGCTTCCTTTGGAAGAAGCTCTTCTTGCTTTGAAGAATTAAGCTCTGGAGTAGTGTGCGAGTGCGTTGCGGATATTACAATTTTTTCCACGTTAATATCGGAACGCATTGAGGATATTTTCTCTCTTACAAAATCGAGAATTCCACCGCGACATACTACCATGTCCATTGTTACAAATATTACGCAATCTTTTCCGTTATCAATCGTAAGAGCCGTAACCGTTATGGGATCCATAACCCCCTCGGAAATTCTCATATACATCTGACCGCCTATAAAGCAAGGGCGAGGAGGAACGATACTTCTCGTTCCCCAACCGATTTTAATTTGTTGTTCCATCAAAATTTCCCTCATTACTTAAAATTTTAGAAAAGAAAAATGCATTGCTATAAGCGCATTTATTTTTCTTATCGTAAACAACGAACCTCATATAATCCATTTTTTCAGGATAAAAGCTAAAGCTTGCAAAGGTAATAGTATCTCCCTTCTTTTCGGCAGCCTTGGTTTTGCATTTTCCATCTGTAATCATAGCAATTCTCACGGCATCGGACGTTGCAATATATACTCTGCCGTCCTCTATATAAAGATCTTTTATTTCAGGACCTTCAGAAGCATAAAAATCTCCATTAAGCAGCGCTTTTGAAATTGAACTATAAGTAAGCTTTTCAGCTTTTATCATTGTAAAAGCGCCGAAAGAATCGCAACCGGGACTGTCAATCGGTGCATAATTATGATTATCGTCCGCCGCAATACAGTATATCTTTTCACCACCGCGAAGCATTTCGTCGTAAACTTTTCCATTATGATCGTCATATCCGTCAACAACACATCCGTAATTCACTATTTCCATAGCATTCATACCGTGATAATTGCGGTATTCGTCCAAAGTTTCCAATGACCATGTCGGATGATTGTAGGTAACGAAAAAGCCTTCCTCTACTCCCCGCTTTATAATGTCAGAAATAACGTTTGGTGAGTATTCAGGATCGATATAGTCGCTGTCCTTATCTAAAACATAAGCATCGGGATTTTTTTCAAAGAACTTGCTTTTATAGAAAATTTTCTGAACTGATTTGTTCTCATCAAGCGAAACAAAGCATACGTGGCAAAGCTTTGTTCTTCTGTGGCCGTCTTGTGGCGGACAAAATTCCAATTCATATCCGTTTAGTGGTAAGAAGGTATCGTCGCGAAGATCATTATGTGTAATAAAAACATCGTGATCAGTAAAAGCAACTATTGAATATCCTTGATATTTATAGTGTTCTTTTACTTCCTCAGGTGTCCACTTCCCATCCGAAATGTTAGTATGGCAGTGCAGGTTTGCTTTGTAAAATTCACCTTGTGCCGGCAAAAGATATTTCCTCATTTTTATAACGCCTTCTGCTTATTTTTGCAGTTCGGGAGTAAGACAAAGCCTAACTATAACGGGATTGTGGTCAGAAGGATTTTCATCCTTCAGATCGTCAACCTTGTAATAAGACATCAAAGCACCTCTGTCGTTAACGAATATATAGTCGATAACGTGAGAGTGTCCCGGGAAGGTATTCGCGGCCTCTATTACTTCCGCAGCGTCGGAGCTGTTCGTATAGCCTGCGTTAATAAGAGTCTTTATCGTTGACTCGGTATATTCGCAGTTAAAGTCTCCGCCCATTATAACCGTAGCGGTAGGCTCGTCAGCAAGATACGCGTTTACACGCTCAAGTATCAGATTTATCTCTTTTGTTCTCAATTGAGCGCCGGTAATATTCTCCGCGTCTTTAGCCAACAAATTAAGGTGCACGCAAACGGCAAGGATCTTCTTGCCCGATGATATTTGCTCAAGGCTTGAAAATTCCGTAAGCTTTACGTATCCTCCGCCCTCAAACTGAGATAGCACGTCAGGCGTTTCCGAATGCCAAAAATACGTTGATTGGTTATGCTTTATAGTCGCCTTCTTGTAGTATACGATATTGTGAACGGTATGAGGGATAGATATATCTTCTCTGAACGTCGTTGCAAGCTCGTACTCTGATCCGAGCACCTCTAACATTCTGGGACCGACACTCTTAAGGTCAGCCTCCTGAAGCAAGAGGATATCGGGCTTGTATTCCACGAAAACAGCCTCGTATCTGTCAGCGGTTACTCCACCTATTTTATTTCCGTCCTGTCCTTGAACGTTCCAGTTCAAAACGGTCAGCTCCTCGTCAACAAAGGCTCCCGTTATGCTCACGTCAAGCGCCGGCTCGGAAAGCGCGGTGATTCTGTTGGTAAGTGCCAGAGCCGTCTTGTATACTGCCTGCGAGGTGCTTCCGCCTACGGTTATATTTCCATTGCTAAGCATTTCGCAAAGCAAGCTGTTTTCATCGGTATCGGTAATATCAACCGTAATCGTCAATCCCTGCGCCTCGTCAGCCTTTACGACTGAGAGATAGCGTCCGCATTTATCGGCAATAGCGTCGCGGATAAACTCAGCAAGATATTGCATACCGTAAACGTCGTCATTGTACGCAACGGTAAATTCCTTAATATCCTTACCGCCTACGGTGATAGTTTCAAGCTGGTATTCTCCAACGAAGGTATAGTCGGAGTCGTTCGTGTAAAAAGCACCCTCCGCCACGTCCGTCGAAAGAACCTTGCTTATAAATTCATCAATAGCGGTTACGGTCATTTCGTCGTTAACGCCGCCAATAACCAGCTTTTTGTTTACAGCCTTCCAGCCGTAATCACGTGATTTAAGAGACTCGATAAAGCTCTTACTTTCTTCTCTGTTGGTAACGCCGATTAGAATTTCGGTTTCCTTGATTGCGAGAGCGTCAACGCCCTCCTTGAAGAAATCGTCCTTTGCCGTAAGAACGACACCGAACTTATCCTTTAGCGCAACCGAAAGCTCACCAACCTTGTCCTTAAGCTCGTCTCCGGCATCCTCTCCGTATACTATTACGTAATCGGAGAGCGTATCCCTTGACAAAACGATGGGCTCGGCATCCTCCTCCTGCGTGTTGCAGGAGGAAAATGCCATAGCTACCATTGTCAAGGCACACAGAATACAAATTATTTTTTTAATCGTTTTCATAGTACCCTTCAATTAGGTTAAATTATGTTAATTTACGTTAAATCAGTCTTCTTTTCTCTTGCGAGCGAAGGAGAGTGCAGCACCTGTAATTGCAACTACTGCAACTGCGCCCATTCCGATAGAGCCGCCGCATCCTGCTTTTCCTTCTGCTACTGCTGCGTCGGTCTCGGGAGCATTCGTCTCGGGAGCGCTCGTGTCGGGAGTGGGGTTGGGCTTGGGATTATTGTTAGGATTGTTATTATTGTTGTTGTTCTCTTCCTTGGGCTCTTCCTTGGGCTCGGTTCCCTTTTCGTAAACTACAAGCTCTTTGACGTTCCACATAAGGAAGTCGTGAGTAGTTCTGCCGTACTCAATAGTAAGCATTACGTATCTTACGGCATCCTGATTTACCTCAATGTCGTGATAAAGAATTTCGGCTTCCTTGTCATACTTATATACGGGACCGTAGCCGGTGACCATTTCCTCAAAGCTCTGGCAATGAGTCCAGTTAATACCGTCAGCACTCGTGTATACGGAGTAATCCTTACTGATGCAAGTAGGATCTCCGTTTACCCACCAACGCAATACGCTTACGTCGTAGGTCTTATCCTCGTCGTCGTTGGAAAGGTCCATAATGATGTAGTCGTAGAAATCGTTGTCGCTTGCTTCGCCGTCGTAAGCTACCATCTTACCGTCAACCATACTCTTTACGTAAGTAAGCTCGGTTCCGCCGGGCTTCAAATGATCTTTGTACTGGGAATTGTATCTCCATACGGAACCACTGCTAACATCACCGTCATACATCTTGGTAGCGCAAAGCTCCTTGTCAGCGTCAGCGCTAACGAGAGCATCGTAGGATCTCCAAGGCATCTCTACGGACTGAATACCGATACCCATCTGGGTAGGTCCTGCGGGCTCCTCTTCGCCGCCGTCAGGGGTCTCGGGAGCAGCCTGCTCTGCGTCGTTGAAGGTTACTTCTCTAACGAGAGTTCTAACGTCTCCAAAGCTCTTTTCGGAAATTGCTATTGCAACGTAGCCTGCGGTAACGTCGTTCATATCAAAGTTTATACCGTAGTAGGTATCAGTACCAACAGTCTGCGTATAATAAGCAAGATCTGCGTTTGCGCCTTCAGCTAAGCCGGTACCGTTTACTCTGGATACGCCGTCAACGTAGGTATAGGTCGTACCGTCTGCGGAATAGTAAATATCGAAAGCAGCCGTTATAAAGGAGTTATCAGTTTTATCATTACTACCCCAAACGGTCATGTTATTAAGAACAGCTGCGTCCTTAAACTTAAGAACGATAACGTCGAGATAGGATCTGCCTGCAAGCAAGCCCTTTGTAACTACAAACTTCTTCTGTACGAACTTTACGGAAGGATTGTAATCCTCGGAAAGATCTCCGGAGCAAGCGCTGGTAGAATGATCGCCATCAATTGCCGCGGTAAGAGGATCGCTCGCGCCATAGCTTACCTTGGTTTCAAAAGCATCGTAATACTTTGCCTTTGTTCTCATTCCGAGATTGGTAATTTCAGCTACTTCAACTGCAGCACCGCCGTTAAACGTAACCTCATGCAAGAATACTCTGTCCTGAAGAACTGCGGTCTCCTCAACTGCGATTGCAATATGAGTTGCGTTTGCGCCGTCGTTTCCGTTAACCTTGAACTTGATTCCGTAGTAGGTAGTATCTTCAACGGTCTTTGTCTCGGAAGCGAGGTCAGCGTTTGCGCCCTCGTGTCCCATACCGTCGCCGCACATATCGTCAGCGCGACCAACGTATTCGTAGTTCGTGCCGTCGTTGGAATAGAATACGGTAAACTTGTTGTTCATAAAGGCTGAAGACTTCTTATCCTCGTTACCCCAAATGGTTATGTCGTTGATAAGAGTAGAAGCCTCAAGCTTGAGGATAATAACTTCCTTGTAGCTTTCGTTTTGATTTACAAAGTTGCCATTATTAAACACGGTGGACATAACGTGGTCGCTACCAAGGTTGGTCGAATACGTAGAATTTGCGAAATCTCCATCAAAAATGTTGGAAAAATCAGGATCATCCGTATAAGCGATATCAACCGCGCCCTCAGCCTTATCGTGCTTGGTTCTCTTTCCAAGGCTCGAAGCGGATTCAATCACTGCTACTGTGTTTGTAACAGGCGTATTATTAACTTCAACGATTCCCGTTGCGGTAATTTCCCAAACGACTATCTTTTCATTTCCTGTCGTGGTTCTGGGTTCAGTAACGGCAATAGCAACGTACTTTGCCTCGATGCCGTTCATAGCCATTTCGTTCTTGTAAATTTTTCCTGTCAAGCTTGCATCGTCACTGGTGATACCGTAGCTGCCTACCTCGCCGGGGAATGTGCTTGCATCCACGGGAGTATGCGCATTGTCTGCGTCAGCAATAGCTACGTCGCTGTTTACGAACGTAGTACCGTCAACGGAGTACCAGATCTCGTATGCTTGGTTATCAAGCCAACCGCCTGCTTTACTGTTAGGCGACCAAACGGTAAGAGTTGTAAGCTTAGTCAACTGATCAAGCTCGGCTACGATTATACCGTAATAATCTCCGCCATCTTTGTAATCTATTGCTCCGTTATTGAAATAAGCGCGCTTGGCAACATCGTTGCTTGATGTTGTAGAATAGTACTTTCCATCATCAAGCTTACCATCAATCGCGTTAGCTCCGGTAAAAGTAACTTTTTCGCCGCCGCTATCCTGCGCATTAAGAGTAACGGATTTGAATTCAACTGCTGTCGCAGTTTCCTCCGCCGATACTGTCAGCAGTGTAAAAGGTATCGCCAACGCTATCATCAACACTGCAAGAAAGAGTGATAACGCTTTTTTCATGTTACTGTTTTTCATGATAAATCTCCTTTTTTTGTTTTTTTATTGACACAACTCACGCCGTTGTGTTATAATCTAGATACAGTGAGTAATTTTTTGAGAGGTTTTTATGATCTATTCCTTTGAGCACCGCCCCGAGTCCATTGCCACGTCGCATCCGCGTTGCCGTACTGCCGAATACCCCCTGCTTATTCATAAGCAGATTGAGATAATATACGTTATAAAGGGTAGTGCTACGTACGTTATCGACGGCAAGGAAGGCACGCTTTCCGCAGGTGACGTGTCAGTGGTATTCCCTTACGTCTCACATTCATACAGCTTTGTCGAGTCGGAATACGTTATGCTGTTTTTCCAACCCGAAATCTGCGCGGAATATGAGCAGTATATAAAGGAATCCAAACCCGAAGAGCCGATACTGCATGGCTGCAACGAGAAGCTTTGCGAGCTTGTATGGAGCGCGTTCGAAGCGCACAAATCTCAAACCGAGCTTGGTATAAAGCTTTCCAAAAGCTACATAAACGCGCTGATGGGTGAGCTGTTATCCGTCCTATCATTTGGAAAGCATTCTGTCGAGGACCAAAACACTCTCAATAAGCTTCTCATATATTGCACCGAAAACTTCAGGCAATCGGATATCAGCGTCACGACGCTCTCAAGGGAAATAGGCATATCCCCAAAATATTGCTCCCATATCATAAATTCACTTATGAATACGAATTTCAGACAGTATATAAATTCCCTTCGAATGTTCGAGGCGGCAAGGCTTCTCGCAAACACGAGTCAGCCGATAACCAATATCGCGCTTGACGTGGGCTACGACAACCAAAGCACCTTTAACCGTATATTCCTTGAAACCTACGGTATGACACCGAAAGAATACAGATTGTCAAAAAGGAAATAATTATTTTTCACAAGCAAGGGCTTATCAAAGCCCTTGCTTATTGCTTTTTAACTCAATGAAAATCCAAGTCGCTCCAGTTGCGTGTAGCGAATACGCTACCTTCGTCGCCGCCGTTAGTCAAGGAGTTGGTAATTACGTCCTTTATATCAACCGTTGTCATTTTGATTACAGGTGTAGTATAAATATTTTTCATTATTATCTCTCCGTTCCTATTAGTTAAGCACGAGTTCTGCGTATACCGCATTGTGGTCGGACGCATTAGATGCCTGGCCGCCCGTCAATACCTGATAATTCTTTGCGTTAAAGTTAGTGGTATAGATATAGTCTATAATTTTGGGTGTTTTAGGGAAAGTTGCCGTCGTATCGACGTTTTCTCCATTTGCACTTACGTTTGCATCGGTATAGAAAATATCAGTGAAATCAGGATTCTGGAAGCGTCCCTTATGTCCCGTCGAACTGCCGTCTCCATAAAGATCTTTGTTTTGAATATTAAGGTCGCCTGCCACTATTCGATAATCAACGTCCTCGTAATTATCACGAATATGCATAAGGAGCGTGCCAATTTGATCACTATAATTAGTTTCAGAAATATGAGTAGCTGCTGCGACTATCTCTCTGTTATCCGAAATTCTCTTAAATTTAGCAATTACGGCATCGCGCTTCCATACAGCATCAAACTCCCCGGCTTTTCCATATCCAAGCTCCAAATACTCGGAGTTAAGCAACGTGAATTTTTCTGTATTATAGAGAATAACGTTTGTAGATTCTTCTGCCGTAAACTCAACGATTCCGTAACTTACGTCGCACTTTTCCGTAAGATCGGACATAGCGATATTGTAATTTGAGGTTTCATAATTATGTGCTTCGCCAAGAAGAACTATATCGGGATCAACCGTGTTGATCTGCGCCGCAATATAGTTAAGTCTTGCAGATGCAACCTTGTCATTCACCTGACCGTTGTTTATATTGTAGGTCATGGTCTTAACGGTGTCCCCAGTATCAAGAGTTACCTCACCGTCAATAAAGCTGAAGCTACCTACTTCGCCGTATACCTTTACATCCGATCCCTGGGGGATGAAATAAGGAGTAACGTCTATATCAACCTCTCCGTTCTGAGGAATACCATCAAGAGCAAGAGCATAGATCAGCTTACCGTCAAAGCTTACGGACTCGCCGTCAGCATAGATGGAAGTGTAAACGGTATCTGTTCCGTCGGTGAAGGTTGCGTTTTCTATTAACAAGAAGTTTCTTCGACTATTGCCCACTCACCAAAGTTGTGAGTAAGAGCAGTTAATGTCTCATTTTCAACGTAGTCGCATTTTGAACAAGTTCTAGTTTGCGCTCCGTCATTGTGGCATGTTGGCTCTTTAGTAACATTCCAATCCCCTAAAGTATGAGCAATCATCGGAATGTTTTCCGATACGGGTTCACTACACACTTCACAAGTAGAATGACGTTTTCCTTCGCTACTACATGTAGCTTCCTTATCTATAATCCAAGCATCACAGTTATGACCATTAGCAGGAATCGTTTGTGTATCAAGCAATTTGCCACAAATAGAACAATTCTTTTCTTGCACTCCCGTATCTGTGCAAGTAGGATCCTTCACAGTTTTAAATGAACCAGAACAATCATGCTTCTCTTGAACAGTAAGACTGTAATTGGCACCAGAATAGTAGTCATCTGTAATGCGAATATAGTATGTTCCGCTTGGCACAGACACATACTCGCTTGATGATGAGGTTACATTGGCTTTACAATTAAAGGACAATACTTTTGTTACCGCAGAAGAATCATATAGATTGATAACCCAATAAGTACGGCTTGAATCTAACGATGAATAGTTCAAAACAACTGCAATTTCACATTGAGATGAAACTGTAAACTTGTACCAGTCAGTATCTCCATCGGTTGACAATGCTCCGTTTATTGATGAGTTAACATTCATGCTAATATAATAAGTTCCCGCACTTACTCCAAAAGTGTTCGTAATTTTATTGCTATTACCTGTCACACCAAAGTAAGAACTGTTTCCGTCAACAAAATTTACTCCGGTGGAGTCATACAAGCGAATTTGCCAATATGTCCGTGTGCTGTCTACAAGATCGTGCTGAAAATCCACATAAAAATAGCCATCCTGAGGAATGGTAAGTTTATACCAATCCACGTCGCCGTCAGTTGAAAAACTACCATTGTATGTCTTGTTTACTTTTCTTCCGGTATAATCACCAGCAATTACTTCATTCTTTACTTTAGCCATTTATTTTATCTACCGCCCTCTCGTATGTTCTCGCGATGTGCCTTGCGATTTTTCGGCTTTACTTAGGTCAA
>SVQL01000096.1 GCA_015065365.1 Oscillospiraceae bacterium
TGGTCTATCATACGGATATTTACGCCTGCGTTTGATATCGCGTCGAATACGCGAGCCGCAGTTCCCTTAGCCTTAACCATTGCGCGACCAACGATAGCGATAAGCGCAAGTCCGTCCTCAATCGCAATGCTGTCGGGGCGAACGGTTCTGTTCATCTGAGAAAGCACCTTTTCACGTCTGCCGTCAAGACACGCGCTTGCGACGACTATGCTCATGTTGTCAATTCCCGAGGGCAGATGCTCAAAGGAAATCTCGTTGTCCTCAAGCACCTCAAGCACCTTGCGACCAAAGCCGATCTCGGAGTTCATCATATCCTTTTCAATGGTGATTACCGAGAAGCCCTTTTTGCCCGCAACACCCGTGATAACTCTCTCGGTGTCGTACTCACCCGACTCGGCAACTATCATAGTGCCCGCGTCGGACGGGCGGTTGGTGTTCTTTATATTTATCGGAATACCCGCATATCTTACGGGGAATATCGCGTCCTCGTGGAGCACCGTCGCGCCCATGTAGGAGAGCTCGCGAAGCTCACGGTAGGTGATAGTCGCGATTGCGGCGGGATCGTCGATAATTCTGGGGTCAGCCATCATGAAGCCCGAAACGTCAGTCCAGTTCTCGTAGAGGTCAGCCTGCGCCGCGCGAGCGACGATAGAGCCCGTAATATCCGAGCCGCCGCGAGAGAAGGTCTTTATAGTTCCGTTGGGCATTACGCCGTAAAAGCCGGGAATGACCGCGTACTTGTGCTGAAGAAGCTCACGGCTCATAACCTCGTTTGTCTTTTCCTCGTCGAACGTTCCGTTGTCCTTGAAGAAAATAACGTTCTCCGCATCAATGAAATCATATCTCAAATACTTGGCGAGAATAAGTCCGTTGAGGTATTCTCCGCGAGAAGCCGCGTAGTCACGTCCGGAATTATGCTGCATGGAGCGCTTTACGTATTCAAGCTCGCCGCTTATGTCGAAATCAATACCGAGGTCCTTTATGATCCCGTTATATCTTTCGCAGATCAGCGCGTAGTATTCGTCTATATTTTCGTGATTGCGAACCATCTCGTAGCAACGGTAGAGCATATCCGTCACCTTGGTGTCGTCCTTGCTTCTCTTACCCGGCGCGGACGGTACTACGTACTTACGCGCGGGGTCTGCCTTTATAATGCTCGCAACCTGTCTGAAATGCTCGGCGTCCGCAAGAGAGCTGCCGCCAAACTTTACAACCTTAACCATAATCAATTCACCTTTCTTCCGTTCTGCGGAAAACAAAAAATTACCTATACTATACTATTATATTAAATTTATCAAATTTTGTCAACAAATTTCCTAAAAAAAGAGTTGTTTTACGGGCAGAATCAAGGTTTTGAGGTCAAATCCTATAAATTTCACTCAATAGTACCATAGAAAAATAAACTGAAAGAAAACATTTCAAGTGGAAAAGAGGAAATGGAAACGGGTCGCCGAGGACGTCGACCCCTACAAATGTTTAGAAGAACATTCGTTTCATCGCTTTTACTTTTGTTTTGAAATTCTTATTAAATCAAAAAAGTGAAGATATCCTTTAGATAATTGTAGGGGTCGACGTCCTCGGCGACCCGTTATAATTAAATAAAAAAAGAAAGACGGCGGTGCGAAGAGTCCGCCGTCTTTCTACATCAGAATATACCAACAATATCCAATCAATGAATAATATTTTTTCGATGTGTCCGTCTAATAATAAATTTGTGGGAAGCTTTTTGGCTCCACCTTTTTCTCGAAAAAGGTGGAACGCGTCCCATCACACCTCATCCTGCGACTCGATATATCGGCGGGCTTGGGTTGAGAACAGCTCGTAATACTTTCCGCGCTTCTCCATAAGCTCGCGGTGTGTTCCCTCCTCAATAAGCTCACCGTATTCAAGGACTATAATCTTCGTAGCTGACGTTGCGCTGGAGAGGCGGTGAGAAACGAAAATCGTAGTCTTATCGCGGCGAAGCTCGTCAAACTGATTAAATATCTCCTGCTCCGCCATTGGGTCAAGCGAGGCGGTAGGCTCGTCGAGGATAAGAATATCCGAGGTGCTGTAAAAGGCACGTGCGATAGCGAGCTTCTGCCACTGTCCGATAGACGGCTCAATACCGTCTCTCTCAAAATATTTCATAAGAGGGGTATCGTATCCGCGCGGCAGTCTTAAA
Source organism: Oscillospiraceae bacterium (assembly GCA_015065365.1). Lineage (GTDB taxonomy): Bacteria > Bacillota > Clostridia > Oscillospirales > CAG-272 > HGM12713. The sequence goes on from SVQL01000096.1 coordinate 2,165, forward strand.
ATATAATCCTCCGCGTTTGCAGCCTTAGCCGCTTTTATAACGTCCTCCATGGAGTGCTCACGGTTCACGTCGCCGAGCATTACGTTTTCCTTAACGTCAAGCGCGTACTTTCCGAAGTCCTGGAATATTATTCCGAACATCGCGTACAGCTCCTTCTGGTCGTACTCGCGCAGATCCTTACCGTCAAGAAGTATTCTTCCCTCTGTGGGATCATAAAGTCTTGTCAAAAGCTTTATAAACGTGGTCTTTCCCGCTCCGTTGAGTCCGACGAGAACGGCGGTCTCCCCGGGCCTTATCGTAAGATTTATATTCTTGAGAACGTCCTTATTCGTCTGCGGATAGCGGAAGCTTACGTTCTGGAACTCAATAGTATGAGCACAGCCGCGCGAGACGTGCTCGGGCTCTGCCTTGCACGGAACGACGGTGGGCTTGACCTTCATAAAGGAAATGAGGTTGTCCACGAAAAGCGTACCCTCGTAAACACTCGCGGAAACAGAAATAAGTGACGCTACGTTGGTCGCAATGCTCGTAAGCGCGCCCGTATAAAGAGAGTAGTCACCGATCATCAGCCTTCCCTCGAACACCTGATACGCGATCATAGCAAAGAACACGCAGTTGACTACCGAGGAAATTACGGTAACGAGTATCTGCCAGAAATTCTCTTTGATGATAAGTCTGCGGATACCCGAATAATAGCCGTCGAAAACCTTGTCAAAGCTGTCCGTAAAGCGGTCACCGAGGTCAAAAATACGTATCTCCTTAACCATGTCCTTGTTTACCATGATATCGGAGTAGTAGTTCATCTGACGGCGGTCCTTGGAGCGGAAGCGCATATACATATAATTCTTACGTCTGTATGAGAAGCTGATTACCGCCGTTGGTATTGACACGGCTATCATAACCAGAGCCGCCCACCACATGTCAGGCGCGGTAACAAGCACCACGATATAAGAAACAAGGCTTATAAGCTTACTTATAGCGTCAAAGGTCGAGGACAAAACCATTATCGGTCTGTGCCCTGCTTCACGGTTTGCGTTTTCCAGCTTTTCGTAAAATTCGGGCTGGTCAAAGGCGGAAATGTCGACCTCCTTCGCCTTCTCCATTATCTGAAGCTTGACGTATCTTACTACCTTCTCGCCCGCAACTCGCGTAACGGCGGTGTTAAGCCGTCCGATAACGCTGTTTATTATCTTGTAGACAAAATAGAAGATAAGGAGCGACATTACCATCGAGCCGAGGAATACGGCAGCTCCCTTACCCTCAATAACGTCCTGAAGTGCGTTGAGTATCTCGCTGGATATAAGCGACCCGATAAGCGGCATGATACCCGTCAGTATCGCGATGGCAACCATGGCAAAAAGTATCCAATGCCCCGTCTCCCACACCATGCGGAAGGTGTAGAAAAGACGCGAGAAAAATCCCGTCAGAAGCTCACGGAAAAATCTCGGCAAATCCTTTATGCCCTTTGGGGGAGCTACTCTGTTGTATTGATCGCCCATACCGCCTCTTTGCGGTCCTCCTCTGTTCATGCGCGGCTCCTTTACGCCATATTTTCGGAGAGCTTTTTGCCGCCGAGTATATGGAAATGAAGATGCTTTACGCTCTGACAGCCGTTCTCGCCGCAGTTTGTGATAACTCGGTAGCCCTCACCAAGTCCAAGCTCTGCCGCAAGCTTCGGAATAACCTCGAAAATTTTTCCAACGTAAATGCTGTTTTCCGCGTTAATACCGTCCGTCGAGGAAATATGAAGCTTCGGGACGACGAGCACGTGAGTGGGCGCTTGGGGCGCGATGTCAAAGAATGCGTAGCACCAATCGTCCTCGTAAGCCTTATTTGAGGGGATCTCTCCCGCGATAATTTTACAGAATAAGCAATCCATCTTGATTTTTCCTCCAAAGCATGGTAAAATGTAAATATAATCAAGGAAATTATAACATAAACCGCTATTAAAGTCAAGGAGATACAATGAATTTTACGAATTTTAAGCCGTCAGACACACTCTGGGAGCGACTGCGCTCAACAGAGAAAACCGTAGTAATGTACGGCATGGGAAACGGAGCTGACAAGATACTCGCCGTGTGCGAGCACTACGGCATCACGGTCAGCGACTTTTTCGCAAGCGACGGCTTCGTTCGCGGGCACTCCTTCCACGGCAAGCGAGTGCTGTCCTACTCCGAGATCAAGGAAAAATACGGCGCGGACAATATAATAGTCCTTCTCTCGTTCGCTTCCTCTCTGCCCGACGTGCTTGAAAACTTCAAGCGAATTGCCGCGGAGTGCGAGATGTACGCGCCCGACGTGCCCGTTTGCGGCGACGAGCTTTTTACTTACGAATACGCAAGCGCGCATGCAGATGAAATCCGCGCCGCTTACAACCTGCTTGCCGACGAAGAATCAAGGCGCATTTTTGAAAATACCTTCCTTTATAAGCTAACGGGAGACATCTCCTATCTTTTTTATGCGGAGTCGGACAAGGACGAGGTCTACCGCTCCCTTTTGCGCGCTGACGAAATACACACCTATGCAGACCTCGGCGCATATAACGGCGACACCGTGCGCGAGCTTATGGCGTATGCTCCAAATCTTTCCGAGGTCGTCGCGTTTGAGCCCGACAGACGGAGCTTTCGCAAGCTCTCGGAGTTCTGTGAGAGCTTGAACAGCCCCAAGGTCGAAAAGATCAACGCCGCCGCATGGAGCTGCCGCGCAACTCTTACCTTCGGTGACGAGGGCAACCGCAATTCGGGACTTTTTGCCAAGGGAAAGGCCGTCGAGGTCTCCGCACTTTCGCTTGACGAGGTTATGGACGGTCGGTCAGTCGATTACGTAAAATACGACGTTGAGGGCTGTGAGCGCGAGGCTCTTAGGGGCAGTAAGAATACCGTACTTTCCTGCAAGCCGCGACTTCTCGTTTCCGCCTACCACCGCAGTGAGGACATCTTTGCCCTGCCCTTGCAGATATCAGCGATGCGCCCGGATTATAAGCTCTATCTCCGCAGATACCCTTACGTGCCCGCGTGGGATCTGAATATAATTTGCGTATAATATTGGCAAAAAAGTAATATTTATTTAAAAAGCTCTTGACAAAGGGAGTCTGTTGGTGTATAATATTGTTTGGTTTTTATGCCACCAAAAAAATCTCTGGCAATATGCGGAGGGAGGGAAACAGAAAAATGGCAGAAATTAAAGTTAAGGAAGGCGAGTCTCTTGACAGTGCCCTTCGTCGCTTTAAGCGTGCAATGGCTCGTTCCGGCGTCCTTACCGAGCTTCGCAAGAGAGAACACTATGAGAAGCCCAGCGTAAAGCGCAAGAAGAAGTCTG
>SVQL01000097.1 GCA_015065365.1 Oscillospiraceae bacterium
ATTCGAGGCGTGAGGCGTACAAGTGTACGTCGAGCCTCGAAAACGGCGGTAGAAAAAGTCCATTAAAATTGAAGAAATTCGTAGAATTTCCACTTATTACTGTCTCATTTACAAAACTTCAATGTAAATGGGTGTTTTTTTATTTATTATCGGACTTTTTCGGTCTTGCCAAATGTGACAGCCCCTGTTTTTGAATTGATCAGTTGTTAACCATTGCCTCGATGCTGCTTACGTCAACGTTCTTGGGCGCTACTACGATTGTTGATCTGCCGACTCTCGTAATAAGTCCGCCAACTGCGTGAGTAGCTCCTGCGAGATAGTCAAGCAAACGGATTGCCTGATCTGCCGCAAGTCCCTCAATGTTGAGAAGAACGGTGTTGCCGTTCATAAGGAAGTCAGCGATGTCTGCCGCATCCTTGTAGCTCTTGGGGTTTACGATCTTGAGCGCTGCGGTCGCTCCGAACGCTGCGGGCTCTACGGGTGCGGGAGCGGGCGCTGCTTCCTCTGCCTGCGCTGCGTCTGCCTCGTCGTAACCACCCTCGCCGTAGTACTCGTTGTCACCTGCAAAATCGCCGTAATCGTCGTTCTGCTTCTTAAGCTTGTCAAATAATCCCATTTTATTTTCCTCCAAAAATTATATATATTTTTAATTTTTTTACTTTACAAAAAGGCTTCTTCCGACTCTTACGGTGTCTGCCCCGCAAGCGATCGCCTCCTCGAAGCTCTCGCTCATTCCCATTGACAAAACAGGCTCACCTATATTATGCATTGTTTTTGTCCAAATGTCAAGCACTTGAGCGTAAGTTTGTCTAAAAAATTTCAAATAATCCGATTTTTCTTCACATTTCGGCGCCATCGTCATAAATCCGCGCACTCTGACGTGCTCAAGCTGACAAATTTCTTCGCAAAGCGCGGCTGCCTCCGAGGGCAAAGCTCCGCTCTTGCTCTCCTCCTCACCGCTGTTTATCTCCACCAGCACGTCCATAATCTTACCGTGCTTCTCCGCCTGCCTGTCGATCTCCCGCGCAAGCTTTACGGAGTCAACAGAATGTATCATGCAGACCTTATCTATAATGTATTTTACCTTATTGGTCTGGAGCGTTCCTATAAAATGCCAATTAACGTTTCCGTCGTCGATAGCCTCGTAATGCTCAAGGAGCTGCTGCACTCGGTTCTCCCCGAGGTCGCGCACCCCGACGCTCTCGTAAAGATATTTTATCTCCCCGACCTCGGCGTATTTGACTGCGGCAACCAGCGTCACGTCCTTACGGTAGTCCGACGTGTCCGCAGCTGCCTTTATTCTCTGCCGTATCTCGGCAACGTTTCTGTCAAGATATCCGTAATCCATCTCAATCAAGTATCCTTCCGTCAAAGAGATTATCTCCCGAAACTATGAGCTGCTCGTTCGTGCCGAGGTAAGGAACCGTATCGTCGCTGACGGAATCCGTCGCAACGAGGCAGTAGTCCTTCGCCTCGTAGATTATTTCTATTCGCCGCATCTTAACGACACTTCCTTTAAGCACGTAAACGCAATCGGAGCCGCCCATGCGGTGTACGGCACTCTTGGGCACGTAAATTCCCGACGTTGAGCTTACCTCAATGCTTACACTCTGCGAGCGGTTGAAAACAAAGCCATCGGGAAGTCTGTTCGCCCGAAAAACGAGTATTTTTCCGTCATAGCCCGTGTCGTTAGCGAGCTTTGTCAAGGTCATCGGAATTACCGTATGTCCGTTTTCAACGAACTCAACAGAATACGCCTCTCCGACCTTAAAATATTCCGCGTTTATCGACGGAATTCTTACAACGAATCTCCATTCGTTATTCTTTGCAAGCTTGCCGAACGTTTTTTCTCCCACGCCATCGCGCTGCTTTTGAGCCGTCAGCTCATAAAAGCTCTCAGCTGTAAGATTGTCCGCCGCCTCAAGCGTAAAATACTTTTCGTAGCCGTCGGCATACGAGTAAAAATATCCGCTCTCAGTCGCATATTCGATGACCGCGTCGCCGCCCCCGTCGATAATCGAAGCGCGTCTCTCCTTCATTTCGTCAAGAACGCCGCTGACGGGAGAGCCTTCGTCTGTAAGCAGGCTCTTTGTGTTCATCTGCTCAAGGAGCTTGTCCATCGCCCCGGAAATAGAGCCCGTGTCACCCGTAGCGAGCATTTTCATCACGGAATAGTAAGTATCGGAAATACCGTCGTTTATTTCGGGAAGGTCCGAAAGAGTTTTTCCCGAATTTACGCTTTTTTCAAGTATGTCGATTTTCTCATCGTAGTATTTCAAGAGTCCCTGCGCGCCATTCGTGCCGACGCTTCCTACCTCGGCGAGAGGCTCGTCCTTTGAAACCTTAGAGCCGTCGCTCTTAAGATAGTTTGCAATTCCCGCATTTGAGGACTCAAGCACGGTTTCGTCTCTGAAAATATATCCCTTTCCGTCAATAACTCGCGCCTCGGTGCTCATACCCGTGGGTATAACGGCAATATCCTCGCCAAATAGGCTGATGACGTGATATACGGCATACGCAAGCACCGAAATGCCTATGATAAGTGCGCCGACACGCTGAACGGTAACGCCGCCAAATATTTTTTTGAGCATTACATCACCCCCGTGCGCCGTCGGAATTTTTCACAAGCCTATAATTATATAATATAATATATTTAATATATTGTACCACAAATCATTCAAGAAAAAAAGAGTTCCGACGCATTATTTACAATCTCTTCAAATGTTTTTTCGCTCACGTCAAGTCGGGTGACGTATTTCTTTGCCGAAAACCACGTTATCTGCCTTTTTGCGTACCTTCGCGTTGCCATTTTCAGCCGTTCTGAAGCCTCGGCAAGGCTCTCCTCGCCTCGGATATATCCCATCAGCTCCTTGTAGCCTATTGCCTGCGCGGCGGTCGAGTTCTTGTCGAAAACGCCCTCTCGCATAAGCGCTCTCGTTTCCTCCACGAGCTCGTCCGCAAGCATAGAATCGACGCGCGCGTCAATACGCTCGTAAAGGCGGGCGCGGTCGGGATAAAAAAGACCGACACACCTTACGTCAAATCTGTCCTCGGACTCCTGAGAGCGACGGTCAAGCTCGCTCTTTTTCTGACCGCCCAGACGGCATATTTCAATGGCTCTCGCCACTCTTTTCACGTTATTGGGGTGTATTGCCTCAGCGCTTTCGGGGTCGAGCTCGCGAAGCTGACTGTGCAGCGCCTCCGCTCCGTTTTTGCGTGCAAATTCAAGCAGCTCCTCTCGCAAGGACTCGTCTGTAAGCCCCTCTCCGAAGTCGCTTCCGCGCACGAGCGCGTCAAGATAAAGTCCTGTTCCGCCGCAGATTATTGGCAGTTTTCCGCGCGAGTCAATATCTCTTATCGCCTTGTCCGCGAGTGTGACGTAGTCAGCCGCAGAAAAGCTCTCCGTCGGCTCTGCCACGTCGATAAGGTGGTGCGGCACCGCCGCCATTTCGTCGGCAGTCGGCTTCGCCGTTCCCACGTTCATGCGGCGGTAAAGCTGCATTGAGTCGCAGGAGACTATCTCTCCGCCGTAACGCTTGGCTATCTCTAAGGCAAGCGCGCTTTTGCCGCTTGCCGTCGGCCCGACAACGGCGTATATTCTCGGTTTTTGAGTCATTTTAAACTCCTTGAAGAAATTAGTGAAAAGAGATAAGAAATGAATAATGAATAATGAATAATGAATAGTGAATAATGAATAATTGCGGTGGATTTTCGCCTTGCGAAAATCTTCATCACCTCTTCACTTTTCACTCTTACCTTTTACCTGTTCATACGATAAAGTCTTTTATCGTATGAACATCGCGTCGCCGAAGGAAAAAAATCTATACTTTTCGCGTACTGCGACCTCATACGCCTTCATAATGCTTTCCTTGTCGTAAAGCGCGGAAACAAGCATAAGAAGCGTGCTTTCGGGTAGGTGAAAATTGGTTATCAGCGCGTCAACTGCTTTAAATCGGTAGCCGGGATAGATAAATATTCCCGTATCTCCCGACATCGCGGGGATCGTGCCGTCCTCACGCGCAACGGACTCTATGGTGCGGCAGGACGTCGTTCCGACGCATATCAGGCGTCCCCCCCTTGCCTTGCGTTCATTTATAATTCTCGCGCTCTCCTCGGACACGCTGAAAAACTCCGTATGCATAACGTGCTCCTCGATTCTGTCCGCCTTGACGGGGCGGAACGTGCCGAGTCCTACGTGGAGCATTACGGGCGCTATCGCAACTCCCATATCCCTGATTTTTTTGAGAAGCTCAGGCGTGAAGTGCAGTCCTGCCGTGGGCGCTGCCGCAGAGCCCTCCTCGCGAGCGTAAACCGTCTGGTAACGGTCGTTTTCCTTAAGCTGCTCCGTTATGTACGGCGGCAGAGGCATAAGACCTATGATGTGAAGTATCTCGTATATATTCGCATATTTCTCGCGGTCGTAGTCAAAGCGTATTATGCGGTTTCCTTCCTCGACGATGTCAACCACCTCGCCCGTAAGTATTCCGCCGCCAAAGACCGCGCGAGAGCCTATTCTCGCCCTCTTTCCTGGCTTTACGAGCGTTTCCCACGTGTCAAGCTCGCGTTGGCGAAGAAGCAACAGCTCAAGCGTTGCCTCCTCCCTGCCCTCTGCGTGCCCAAAAAGCCTTGCGGGAATCACCTTTGAGTCGTTTATTACGAGCACGTCGTCAGGGCGAAGATACTCCGTAATATCCCTGAATATCCTATGCTCCACCGTTCCCATCTCTCTATCCAGCACCATAAGGCGCGACGTGTCGCGCTCAGGCATGGGGTGCTGTGCTATAAGAGACTCGGGCAGGTCGTAGTAAAAATCCGACGTTTTAAGCTCTGTGTGGCTTCTTTCGTTTATTATCATTTTTTATTGCCTTTCCTTGGATAAAAATTTAAAAAGCTCTTGACATATTACTAAAGATATGCTATTATTATGTCATAAACGCATATAATTTGGTAGAGGTGCGTTGCACAACCGCCGACTGACAGTGGTCGCCGCAGACCGTTTAAGTCAGTACGACGAGGGTGCGATGCCGAAGGTGTGCTTCGCGGCAGAGGCGCATACTGGTTCGCTGATTCATAGTTGGCGAACTGTCATCGTCCAATTAAGTAAGAATTAAATGGATTTTGATGGAGAGCTATCTGTTTTTGTATTATGAGTTTTTATGCTTATATTATATTACAATTTCAGCTGGTTTTCAACCGGTTTTTTCTTTTTTATATGATTTTATGCGAAAAATTACAATTTTTTAAATCCGCGTTCAATTTTCGCGGTCGAAAGGACTTTTATTATGAGCAAGCTTAAGCCTTCTATCTTTACGGGTGCGGCAACCGCCATTATCACCCCATTCAAGAACGGCGTCGTTGACTACGATTCCTTCGGTAAAATTATTGAGCAGCAGATCGCAGGCGGCATCGACGCTATCGTCGTTGCGGGAACTACGGGCGAGGCGGCAACGCTAAATAATTTTA
>SVQL01000098.1 GCA_015065365.1 Oscillospiraceae bacterium
TGCGGTTGGCTAGACCCGCTTGTATTATAACATAGAAGGTGCTTTTTGTTCAACGGCAAAAGCCTCTACTGAACCACCTGCTTAGCAGGTGGTTTTCTATAACCAATTAGAACGCACGGTGAATTTCACCGTGCGTTTTTCTTGCTGCTTTTTAAAAATATTTCAGTTTCTTCTTTGACCTCACGCCACATAGGAACAATGACGCTAAGATTTATTAGCGTCATAGCACCCATCGAAAGATCGGAGAGAAGCCATGAAAGATAAGAGCTTGTGTTAGCGCCTAAAAAAGCGAAAAGACAGTAAATGCACATAAAGGCTGTTATTATTCCGTTGTTTGCTTTTAAATAGCGAAGGCTTGAGGTGCAATAGTGTATCCAGCAAACGATAGTAGCAAATCCAAAGCAAGATACGGAAATGCAGATAAAATATGCTGCCATTTTGCCGATTCCCGCCTCAAAGGCGGCGAGAGTCATCATCATGTAGTTACCGTCGAAAACAGATGCGGCATCGTATTTCAAAATAACAATGAGCGCAGTCATCGTGCAAAGAATTACAGTATCTACGAATACCTCGAAAATTCCCCAAAGTCCTTGCTGTGCGGGAGACTTACAATCGGCGAGTGCGTGAGCTGTTGGAGCCGTGCCACAGCCTGCCTCGTTTGATACGAGTCCGCGCATGACTCCGTAGCGTATCGATGAGAGAAATATATATCCGCCGATACCACCAACGGCGGCTTCGCTAGAGAAGGCGGATTTAAAAATCAGTTCAAAAGCATAGGGGATCTGCCCTGCGTTTTTTACCATAATGATAACAGAAATAAGCACATAGCCGAATGACATAATAGGAACGAGCAAATTTGTAAGAGATAAAATCCCGGATGTTCCGCATTTGTATACTGTAAAGGTGAGTACGCATATAATAGCTCCTGTGATAACGGGAGATATTCCAAACGTACCTTTAAGTGAGGAGGAAATAGCGTCTGCTTGAAGCATACTCCCCATGGTAAGCGCACAGACAAGAAAACAGATGGCAAATACTGCAGAAACGAAAGCCCCTATTTTTTTCATGCGACGGGAGTTGAAAAAATCAAGTATGTAATACATTGCCGCACCGAGAGGATTGCCGTTTTCGTCGTACCGCCTGTGCCGAATAGATAGAACTATTTCGGCATATTTTAGTATCATGGCAACAAGCGCACTTACCCACATCCAGAATATCGCGCCGAAGCCGCCGAGCGATATTGCCGATGAAACACCTACGATATTACCGACGCCGAGAGTTCCCGCAAGCGCAAGTGTTACTGCTTTTACCGAAGATACCCCGCCATTTTTTTGCTTTGTTATGAGTCCTCGCATAATGCGTATAGGATGAACGATGTGGAAGAAGCCAAGACGGATTCCGTAGAATATACCGCATAGGATAAGGGCTAAGGGAACGAGTATTCCCGAGGTGACGTCGTTTATTCGTGATAGCATAAATCCCCCATATTCGTCGTGATTTTTTATAAGGCGACCTTAATTTTTACAGAGGTACTTTTTAAATGTTAAATAAATGTTAAATATTTAAAAAAGACTTGATTTTTCTAAAAAATGGTGTAAAATATGTGTATGGGTTAGCACTCACAATGCATGAGTGCCAACGCTATAACATTGTCTAATTATAATTTATTATAAGGAGGAAGAAAAAATGACAATCAAACCATTGGCTGACAGAGTTGTAGTAAAACTCGTTGAAGCTGAAGAAAAAACGAAAAGCGGTCTTATTCTTACCGCATCCGCGCAGGAGAAGCCTCAGATAGCAGAGGTAGTTGCGGTAGGTCCCGGCGGAATGGTTGACGGAAAAGAAATTGCTATGTCTGTAAAGGTTGGTGACAAGGTCATCACGTCCAAGTACTCGGGTACCGAGGTAAAGGCTGACGGAGTTGAGTATACCATCGTTCGTCAGAGCGATATTCTTGCTATCGTCGAATAATTTAACATATAGAGAAAGGAACAAAAACAATGGCAAAGGAAATTCTTTATGGAATTGAGGCGCGTAACGCGCTTTGCAGAGGCGTTGATAAGCTTGCTGATACTGTTAAAATCACACTCGGACCTAAGGGAAGAAACGTAGTTCTCGATAAGAAGTACGGTTCTCCGCTGATTACTAACGACGGCGTTACCATCGCTAAGGAGATCGAGCTTGAAAATCAGGCTGAAAATATGGGCGCATCTCTTGTTAAGGAGGTCGCTACCAAGACTAACGATGCGGCAGGTGACGGTACTACTACCGCAACGCTTCTTGCTCAGGCATTCGTTCGCGAAGGAATGAAGAACGTTACCGCGGGAGCTAATCCCATGGTAGTACGTAAGGGTATCAAGAAGGCTGTTGATAAGGCAGTTGAGACACTTATTGCTAACTCCAAGAAGGTAAACGGAAGCGACGATATAGCAAGAGTCGGAACTATTTCTGCAGGTGACGACGTTATAGGTCAGCTTATTGCCGATGCAATGGAAAAGGTTACATCTGACGGTGTTATTACCGTTGAGGAATCCAAGTCCGCAGATACCTACTCCGAGGTAGTAGAGGGAATGCAGTTTGACCGCGGATACCTCTCTCCCTATATGGCAACCGATATGGATAAGATGGAGGCAGTTCTTGATGACGCTCTCATTCTTATCACCGATAAGAAGATTTCCAACATTCAAGAGGTTCTCCCCGTGCTTGAGCAGGTAGTTCAGGCAGGCAGAAAGCTTGTTATTGTTGCAGAGGACGTTGAGGGTGAGGCTCTTACTACTCTCGTGCTCAATAAGCTTCGCGGAACGTTTGTTTGCGTTGCAGTTAAGGCACCCGGCTTTGGCGACAGAAGAAAAGAAATGCTTCGCGACATAGCTATTCTTACGGGCGGTGAGGTTATTACCTCCGAGCTTGGACTTGAGCTGAAGGACGCAACTCTCGATATGCTCGGTCAGGCAAGACAGGTAAAGGTTAACAAGGAAAACACTATTATCGTTGGCGGCGCAGGCTCGTCCGATGAAATCAAGGCTCGTATCAACCAGATAAAGGTTGCTATTGAGGAAACCTCCTCCGACTTTGACCGCGAGAAGCTTCAGGAAAGACTTGCAAAGCTTTCGGGCGGTGTAGCAGTTATTAAGGTCGGTGCTGCAACCGAGGCTGAAATGAAGGAGAAGAAGCTCCGCATTGAGGACGCGCTCAACGCAACCCGTGCGGCAGTAGAGGAAGGAATCGTTGCAGGTGGCGGTACGGCATACCTTAACGTTATTCCTGAGGTTGCAAAGCTTGTTGATACCGTTGAGGGCGACGAAAAAACTGGCGTACGCATCGTGCTTAAGGCTCTTGAGGAGCCCGTTCGTCAGATCGCTGCTAACGCAGGCTTCGACGGCGGTGTTATTGTAAATGAGATTCAGAAGAGCGGCAAGATAGGCTACGGCTTTGACGCTTATAACGAGGTTTACTGTGATATGATGTCCGCAGGAATCGTTGACCCAACAAAGGTTACACGTTCCGCGCTCCAGAACGCAGCATCTATCGCGTCTGTTATCCTTACAACCGAGTCTGTCGTTGCTGACAAGAAGGATCCCGCGGCTGAGGCTGCTGCAAACGCAGCAATGGCAGGTGCCGGCGGCATGGGCGGAATGTACTAATAAAAATCAAAAGGCGGAAGGAAAATCCTTCCGCCTTTTATGTGCTTTTTCGTAGTAGAAAAGCCCTCCGTATGGAGGGCTTTTTACAGTTGTTTGATAATTATGCGAGCTTTGCCTCAAGTCTTTCACGGATAGCCTTGATAAAGCCTATGGAGTTAACTGCGGTAGCAGTGTATCCCTCGCTTACGAGTCCTACGAGGTCCTTGGTCATGATACCGTCGTTAAGGGTATCGATGCAAGCTTCTTCAAGCTTGTCTGCAAAGCTCATAAGCTCAGGCAGCTCGTCAAGCTCGCCTCTCTTGCGGAGTGCGCCCGACCATGCGTAAATGGTTGCCATGGGGTTTGTGGAGGTATCCTCGCCCTTCAAGTAGCGGTAGTAGTGACGAGTAACGGTGCCGTGTGCCGCCTCGTACTCGTAGTTTCCGTCGGGAGAAACGAGAACGGACGTCATCATAGCGAGAGAGCCGAACGCGGTTGAAACCATGTCGGACATAACGTCGCCGTCGTAGTTTTTGCAAGCCCAGATGTAGCCACCCTCGCTTCTGATAACGCGAGCAACAGCATCGTCGATAAGCGTGTAGAAATACTCAATACCAAGCTCGTCAAACTTTGCCTTGTATTCGTTGTCGAAAATCTCCTGGAAAGTGAGCTTGAAGGTCTGGTCGTATTTCTTGGAGATGGTGTCCTTGGTAGCAAACCAAAGGTCCTGCTTTGTATCGATTGCGTACTGGAAGCAAGAGCGGGCAAAGGACTCAATCGAGCTGTCCTTGTTGTACTGCCCCTGAAGCACACCGCCACACTCAAAATCATAAATGGTCTCGCGGAACTGCTCACCGTTTTCAGCGGTAAAGATAAGTTCAGCCTTGCCGGGACAGGGAACACGGTACTCGGTTGCCTTGTAAACGTCGCCGTATGCGTGACGCGCGATGGTAATGGGCTTCTTCCAGTTACGTACAGCAGGCTTTATGGAGTCAATAAGTATGGGGGCGCGGAAAACCGTACCGTCAAGGATAGCGCGGATAGTTCCGTTGGGGCTCTTCCACATCTCGGTGAGGTTGTATTCTTCAACGCGCTGCTTGTTGGGAGTGATGGTAGCGCACTTTACCGCAACACCGTATTTCTTGTTTGCGTTTGCGCTATCAATGGTAACCTGGTCCTTGGTTCTTTCTCTTTCGGGAAGACCGAGGTCGTAGTATTCTGTTTTAAGGTCAACGAAAGGACAGAGAAGCTCGTCCTTTATCATCTTCCACAGAATTCTTGTCATTTCGTCGCCGTCCATTTCGACGAGCGGCGTTTTCATTTGGATTTTTTTCATAGTTCAATACCTCCGAACAGTTTGAAAAAACATATTTTATTTACGCTTTGCGCGAAATAATTTTAGATTTATTTGACTATCAGCCTTCGCTGTGAGTCTTGTAGTAGTTCATAAGGCAACCCTCAAGAATAATCTCTTTTTCATCCTCAGTAAGTCCCTTAACGTAAAGCGTAATATCCTCAACGCCTCCGTCAGCCTTAACTACCTTTGCGGCAAATTCTTCTTTGCCGTCAATAATAGCTTGACGAATACCGCCTACGAATACGTAATCACCAGTCTCGTAGGGGAAGTCTGCTCCTTCTGCAAGAGTGAAGGGGAGAATACCCCAGTTGATGCAGTTGGAGCGGTAACGCTTGGTAGCGAACTCGTAGCAGATGTTTGCAAAGCCACCGAGCACCTTCTGGCAGGAAGCAGCCTGCTCACGTGCCGAGCCGTCACCGGGCTTGTTTGCGAATACACAAGAGCCGAACTGCGTGT
>SVQL01000099.1 GCA_015065365.1 Oscillospiraceae bacterium
GCCAAAGTCTATCATCATAGTGGTGAGCTTTTTGGAGTTACCCGTGCTCATGGGAACGACAGTCGCGCCTATTTTCTGCGCTCCGTCGTGCGCGCCGAGACCGCCCGTAAACAGACCGTATCCGTAAGCTATCTGGATTATGTCGTCCTTGGTCACGCCCGCCATAGTCATACATCTCGCAACACATTCAGACCATACGTCGAGGTCCTTTCTTGTGTAACCTACAACGGTTGCCTTACCCGTAGTGCCGCTTGACGCATGAATTCTTACTATCTGTGAGTTTGGAACCGCAAAAAGACCGAAGGGGTAGTTATCTCGGAGATCGTCCTTGGTAGTAAAGGGAAGCTTTACGATATCCTCAATGCTCTTTATATCACCCGGCATAAGACCTACTGCCTGCATTTTTTTGCGATAAAACTCGACGTTGTGATACATATAGTCAACGAGCTTTACGAGTCTTGCGCTTTGCAGAGCCGTCATCTGATCTCTGCTCATGCACTCCTTGGATTCATTCCAAATCATTTTGCGTTACCTCCTCAGTGCTTGGCATTATAGCCCTGCATAAATGCTGCCTTGTTTATCTCTACGGTTTTTGCAGGAACGGTTGAAGCTACCGTGTTGAGCCAAACGTCAGCGGCAAAGCCTATAAATTCTGCCGCGTACCCGAGAATAACGGAATTGAGAACCTTGCTGTTGCCAAGCTCAAGCGCGATTTTCTGTCCGTCAAGCGCGTAAACGTTGTGATTTTGCTTCAATCCTTCAATTATATTTTCGGGATATTGCTTTGCTCCGATAACGACGGTCATAGGGTCTATGCGGCAGTCGTTAACTACGAGCACTCCGTCCTTCTTTAAAAAGTGAGCGTATCTAAGAGCTTCGAGTCGCTCAAATGCTATAATAATATCAGCCTGACCTTCTTCAACCACAGGCTCGTCTACCTTATCTCCGAATCTTACGAAGGTAACCACGCTACCGCCGCGCTGTGCCATTCCGTGCACCTCGGATATTTTTACGTCGTAGCCCTGCTCGAGAGCCGTTTTTCCGATTATTCTGCTGGTGAGAAGCGTGCCCTGTCCACCAACTCCTACTATCATTACGTTTTTAGTCATAGTTCTTATCTCTCCACCGTTTT
Source organism: Oscillospiraceae bacterium (assembly GCA_015065365.1). Lineage (GTDB taxonomy): Bacteria > Bacillota > Clostridia > Oscillospirales > CAG-272 > HGM12713. Next base: position 1,133 of record SVQL01000099.1, read on the forward strand.
AATTGCGCCGAATTTGCAGTAGTTTTTGCAAAGTCCGCAGCCGTTACACATGGTTGCGTCAATTTTTACCTTGCCGTCCTCGCCGCGAGTCATAGCGGGACAGCCTATCTTCATGCAGGCGCCGCACTTTCTGCAAGCGTCAGCATCGACGACGCACACGTTCGGGAACTTCTGTCCTTTGAGAAGGACGCAGGGCGCCTTTGCTATAATTACGGTAAGCGTGTCGCCGTTTACGCTCTCGCGGATAACCTCCTCGAGCTTCTTGACGTCAAACGAGCTTACCTCGATAACGTTCTTTACACCGACAGCATGGCAAAGCTCCTTGAGGTCGATAGCGTAGGTTTCCTCGCCCTTGAGTGTCTTACCCGTAGCGGCATGCTCCTGATGTCCCGTCATACCCGTCGTTCTGTTGTCGAGTATCATTACAGTTCCCGTAGCCTTGTTGTAGACCATGTTAATAAGGGAATTGATACCCGTATGTAAGAAGGTGGAGTCACCGATAACGGCAACCCAATTCTTTATAAATTCCTTGCCGCGAGCCTTTTCCATACCGTGGAGCGCGGAAATACTTGCGCCCATGCAGATGGTAGTATCTATTACGCTAAGGGGAGCGACTGCGCCGAGCGTGTAGCAGCCTATGTCACCCGAAGCGTGAATTTTCAGCTTGTTGAGAACGGAGAATACACTTCTGTGAGGACAGCCGGGGCAGAGAATAGGAGGACGGTTAGGTGCTTCCTCTTTATCAAATACAGCTTCATCCTTGCCGAAAAGAACGCGGCGAAGGAGATTTGCGCTGTATTCGCCCTGTCTTGTGAACAGCTCCTTGCCCTTAACGTCAAAGCCCCAAGCCCTGACCTGCTCCTCAATAACGGGCTCAAGCTCCTCAAAGACGTATACGGTTTCAACCTTGGAGACAAAATCCTCGATAAGCTCCTTGGAAATGGGGTTTACAAGACCGAGCTTGAGAACGCTTGCATTAGGGCAAACCTCTTTTACGTACTGATAAGCTATGCCGCAGGTTATAAATCCGATTTTTGTATCATTTATCTCCATCTTGTTTGCAGGGAGTGTTCTTGCGTCGTGCGCGAGGGCTTCCTCTCTTGCTTCAACCACAAGGTGTCTGCCGATTGCCGATGCGGGCATCATTACGTATTTGGGAAGCTGACGCTCATACGTCTTGTCCTCGACATCAATGCGGTCGCAAAGCTCAACCGTGCTCTGTGAGTGGGCGAGCTTTGTAGTGGTGCGAAGAATAACGGGGGTATCGTACTTTTCGCTTATCTCGTATCCGAGCTTTACGAAATCCTTCGCTTCTTGGCTGTCTGACGGCTCAAGCACGGGAACGTGCGCCGCGCGCGCTATCATTCTCGTATCCTGCTCGTTTTGTGAACTTGCAAGGCCGGGGTCGTCGGCAACTACGAATACAGAGCCGCCGTTAACTCCCGTGTATGAGAAGGTGTAGAGCGGGTCGCTTGCGACGTTAAGACCGACGTGCTTCATGCACGCAAGGCTTCGGACTCCTGATATTGAAGCACCGATAGCAACCTCTGCGGCAACCTTTTCGTTGGGCGCCCATTCTGTGTAGACCTCGTTGTATTTTGCAAGATATTCGCTGATTTCGGTACTGGGGGTTCCGGGATATGCGCTGGATAGCTTTACACCTGCCTCGTAAGCGCCTCTTGCAATAGCCTCGTTTCCGAGCATAATAGTTTTGTTAGCCATTTTTATTTACTCCTTAAATCTTTTACTCGTTTTGCTTTACCCTCGAATCTTTGAAGTGTGTTGGGCGATTCAAGCATTACCTTTGCATCAAGTCCGAGAATTGTTTTCAGCTTTGTCTTAACCTCTGCGGTTATCTTCTCAAGAACGGAGAAGGAATCGGTGCTCTGCGCAAGCTCGACCTTAACGGTAAGCTTGTCGAGATATCCCTCTCTCTCGAGGATTATTTCGTAATGCGGTCCAAGCTCAGCCACACTCAGGATTACCTCCTCGATCTGGCTCGGAAATACGTTTACACCGCGAATTTTGAGCATATCGTCGCTTCTTCCGGAAAGGTTTTCCATACGGCAGAAGGTACGTCCGCACTTGCACTTTTCGTAAAAGAGACGGGTAATATCCTTAGTTCTGTAACGTATAAGCGGAATACCCTCTTTTTTGATGCAGGTGATTACAAGCTCGCCCTGCTCGCCCGCAGGAAGCACCTCGCCCGTCTTGGGGTCTATTATTTCGGGGATAAAATAGTCCTCGTTTATGTGCATTCCGCAGTGCTCAAGGCACTCACCCGATACGCCGGGGCCCATAAGCTCGCTCATGCCGTAGTTTGAGGTGATAAGAATTTCGTCTCCCCAATACTTATGCATTTCCTCGCGCATAGCGTCCGTGAGGAGCTCACTTCCGACTAATGCAATTCTTACCTTTAAGTCGCGCTTAGGCTCAACTCCCATTTCTCTTGCGACCTCTGCCAAGCGAAGCGCGTACGAGGGGGTTGCGACCAAAAGCGAGGTTTCAAAGTCCTGCATGTACATTATCTGCTTTTGAGAGTTGCCCGTGGAGGAGGGGACTATGGTAGCACCTATATTTTCAAGACCGTAGTGAAGTCCGAGCGCGCCTGTGAACATGCCGTATCCAAAGCATATCTGCGCTACGTCGGTCTTGCTCGCTCCGCCCATGCACGCAATACGCGAAACGCATTCCGTCCATGTTTCAAGGTCGCCTCTCGTATATCCTACGACGGTAGGCTTTCCCGTAGTTCCGCTGGAGGCGTGTATTCTTACGAGATCCTCACGGGGGACTGCGAAAAGACCGAAGGGATAGTTATCTCTCATGTCCTGCTTCGTAACGAAGGGAAGCTTGGAGAGGTCGGCAAGAGTCCTGATATCCTCGGGGCGAACACCTGCCTCGTCCATTTTCTTTTTGTAGGCGGGAACCTTTGAGTAAACTCTTGTGACGGTTTCCTTTAATCGCTCAAGCTGTATGGCTTCAAGCTCTTCTCTCGGTAGTGTTTCTTCTTTTGACCAAATCATTTCTACACCTTCTGTATGTATTAAAATTGTTTACTCGCCCTTAACAGGCTATTTAGGCATTATAATCCATCATAATAAAGTTAATTATATCATACAACCCCATTCATGTCAAGGATTTTAAGCATTTTTTGCCTTAAAATTCGACTTTTTGTAAGCGGTGAGTACACTTTTGATTCTTGTTTGACGGTAGTATTGACAAAGCGCATATTTTTCTGTATAATAGTCTAAAATAAGGCTTTGTGAGGAAACGTATATGTTTGATTTCAAAAATAAAATAGCCGTTGTTACGGGTGGTGCGCGCGGTATAGGAAAATGCATACGGGATAATTTTGAAAGGGCGGGAGCAACCGTCTGCGTTATAGACGTTCTTGATAATGATTATTTCGTCGGAGATATCTCGGATAAGGAAACGCTTGAGCGCTTTGCAAAAAGGGTGATCGAGGAGCACGGCAGAGTTGATTTCCTTATAAACAATGCAGCGCCTAAATCCGTTGGGATTACGGACGGAGCATACGAGGATTTTGAGTATGCCTTGCGCGTCGGCGTAAGCGCGCCATTTTATCTTACCAAGCTGTTTGCGCCTTATTTTTCAGAGGGAGCGAGCATCGTTAATATTTCGTCCTCGCGAGATCGCATGAGTCAGCCCGAAACGGAGAGCTACACCGCGGCAAAGGGCGGTATCTCGGCGCTTACGCACTCGCTTGCCGTAAGCCTTGCGGGAAAGGCGCGAGTCAATTCCGTCTCACCGGGGTGGATAGACAATAATTACACTGTTTACGAGGGAGCGGACGCCGTACAGCAGCCCGTCGGCAGAGTGGGGAAGCCTACCGATATTGCCTATGCCGTTATGTATTTGTGCTCGGATATGGCAGGGTTTATTACGGGTGAAAATATTTGCGTTGACGGCGGTATGACGCGCCAAATGATATATCACGGCGACTGCGGCTGGAAGCTTGAAAAATAATTTTTTGAAAATATAAAGGGGCTGTCTCAAATGCAAATTTTGAGACAGCCCCTTAAATTTTTAATGGTGGTGGTGATGGTGGTGATGATGGTGATGTTCGCTTGACGTAGCCTCTACGTGGCAGTGCTCCTCGTGGCAGTGCTCGCCCTCGGCT
>SVQL01000100.1 GCA_015065365.1 Oscillospiraceae bacterium
CCTTTCTGTTGAGATGAGTTAGGGGTAATTCTATTTTAACAGAACTCAATCACTTTTTCTATTCTTTTTTGTTTTCGGTCTCACATCTATTGTAACACTACAAAAAGTGATATTGCGATTTTGATAAAATTGTGGACAAGCGGCGAGAAATGTGGTATAATTACTGTGTATTTATTTTTTTCATAGAATTTGTATTCAGAAAACAGGCGGTTTATGCGTCAAGACAAGGAGAAAATATGAAATATTGCTTTATCATTAACCCTGCATCCGGGAAAAAGACAACTAAGGATGGGCTTGAGGAACGCATAAGAGAGGTATGCGTAAAGAGGGGAGTAGAGGCAGATATTTATTTTACCGCCTGTCGCGGAGATGCGCGCGAATACGTAAGGAATTACGTCATAGATGCTTCTAATGAGGTGAGATTTTACGCCTGCGGCGGTGACGGAACGCTTTGCGAATGTATAAGCGGACTTATGGAGCGAAATACGAGAGATAACGTGAGCGTTGGTGTAATTCCCGTAGGTACGGGCAATGATTTTGTTCGTTGCTTCGGCGGCGCACAGGGATTTCTGGATATATCGGCACAGCTTGACGCAACTCCCATGGAGATAGACGTAATAAAGTGTAACGACGATTATGCGGTAAATATGATAAACGTGGGATTTGACTGTCAGGTGGTGGTTAAAACTGCGGAAATGAAGAAAAAGAGCTTTATACCCTCTAAGTTTGCATATATAGCGGGGCTGATACTAACGCTTATCAAAAAGCCGGGAGCAGTGTTCCGATCTGCTTCGGATAAGAATGAGAACAGAACGCTCAAGCTTTTGCTTGCAACGTTTGCTAACGGGAAATACTGTGGCGGCGGATTTTATTCGAACCCCAATTCGCGTCTTGATGACGGAGTTATAAACGCGCTTTTTGTTGACGATATTTCCAGAATCCGCTTTTTGAGCATAGTTGGGAGGTACAAGTCGGGAACACACCTCGACGGCAAAAACGACGATATTTTCTCCGAAAACGACTCGTCCGATTTTGAACTTGAATTTGACGGTCCTACCAACATAAGTATAGACGGCGAGATAGTGACCGCAGACAGAATTAAGCTTACTTGCCTTAACAGAGTTGCGAGATTTCTCGTGCCTAAGGGTATCTGTTATGCAAACGGTATCGAAGCGTGAAGCTTATAGTTATATCTGACACTCACGGGTATGCCGATGTGTATATTGAACGTATCCTTCGACTTCACAGAGATTGTGATGCGGTACTGTTTTTGGGTGACGGAATAAGAGATTTTACGGATATGAACGTAAGAAATTTTTTTGCCGTACGGGGGAACTGCGATATTTACTGTCCTGAGGACGTACCAACGGAACGGTTATTGACGTTTGACGGCGTGACAATTCTTATGATGCACGGGCATACTTACTCGGTAAAATCGGGAACGGCTCGCCTTGAGGCATACGCGCGCGCCCTTGGCGCTGACGTAGCCTTGTACGGTCATACGCACAGAAGGGAAGAACGGTACTGCCGCGGAGAGAATGAAGAAAAGGGAATTTATCTTTTTAATCCGGGGAGCCTTGGCGAGTCGCGCGGGGATGCGCCTACGTACGGAATAGTTGAAATAAAAAAAGGACAGCTGTTGCTGTCCTTTGGAGATGCGAGCCGTATTTGATGGCATTGCGATTACGAGGCGGAATCCTCCGTTGCAATACCTGCGGTTGCCTCACATTCCTTGTGATAAGCCGAGATAACCTCTGCCTCAACGAGGCTTCTGAACTCTGCGTTTATCGGATGTACGATATCGCGATAGGTTGAGTCGGGATTTTTGCGGCTGGGCATGACGATGAAATATTTGTCGCGCGCGTTTATTACCTTTATATCGTGGACTGCGAGCTGTCCGTCAAAGGTTACCGAAACGACTGCCTTCATGGGTCCGTCGTCAAAAACTTTTCTGATTTTGATGTCTGTAATCTGCATAATAAAACCTCCGAAGTTTAATTTTGGCAATAAATAATTTGTTTATGAATATATTATACAGAATTAATTTGACGGTTATACAACGGTTTTAAGTTTTTTTTGTGAACTCACCTAAATAATTTTGAATTTTGCTTGAAGCATAGAGGGAGTGAGATATTTATGTCTGTTGAAAATACACATTACGGCGCTGAGAGAATCGGAGAACTGCTGCTTAATTGCAAAAGTATATATTTTATAGGGATCGGCGGCATAAATATGTCCTCGCTTGCCCACCTTTCAATGAAAAAGGGTTACCGTGTCGGTGGCTCGGACAGAGCGTGTACGGAGCTTTGCAGACGTCTTGAGGAGTGTGGCATTGAGGTTAATTACTGCCACGACGAGAAAAACGCACACGGCTACGATGCGTTTGTTTACACGGTTGCCATAGGCGCAGATAACCCCGAATATATTTACGCGAAGGCAAACGGACTTCCACTCATATCGAGGGCAGACTATCTTGGCTATATAATGACGGATTATTCCGTTCGCGTCGGTGTTTCGGGCATGCACGGAAAAAGCACGTGTACGTCGATGTGCGCGGAGATACTTATCGGCTGTGACTCCTCGCCTACGGTGCTTTCGGGCGCAGAGCTTCCTTGTATGTCGGGGGCGTATTGCGTAGGTGATAGTGAGAATTTTGTGTTTGAGGCGTGTGAGTATATGGACTCATTCCTTGACTTTAATCCGACGGTAGCGGTTATTCTAAATATTGAGATGGACCACGTCGATTATTTCCACAGTATGGAGCAGATACGGGCGTCCTTTAGGAAATACGCAGCGCTTACGGGAAAGAACGGCTACGCCGTATATAACGCGGACGACAAGGAGGTCGTACGCGCGCTTGAGGGCTACGAGGGAACAGGGATAAGCTTCGGACTTTCCGAGGGCGCTTGTGTGCGCGCTGTGAATATTTGCAACGATGGCGGCTGCTATTCGTTTGATATTGTTTTTGACGGAGAGTATTTCTGTCACGTCAGTATGAGAGTTTCCGGATACCATAATATCTATAACGCGCTCGCTGCCGCGGCGGCTTGCCGCCTTTGCGGCGCTTCCGCACAGGATATAGCGATGGGGCTCGGAGGATTTTGCGGCGCTTGCCGACGTATGGAGTACAAGGGAAGTGTTGGCGGAGCGAACGTGTACGACGATTATGCCCACCATCCGACGGAAATTTCCGCAACGCTTAGAGGGGCTAAGGAAATGGCTAAGGGAAGGCTTGTGGTTGTGTATCAGCCGCATACCTATTCACGTACGGCGGCGCTGTTCGATGAGTTTGCCGCTGCGTTTGACTCATGCGACGAGGTGATTTTTGCCGATATTTATGCGGCGCGAGAGGTGAATACCTTTGGTGTTGATACGCGTCAGCTTGCCGAAAAAATAGGCGGCAAGGCGAGATACGGCGGTAGCTTTGAGCGCTGCGCTGAGCTGCTTACCGACACGCTCGGTGCGGGCGACGTGGGCATCGTTATGGGCGCGGGAGACGTTTATAAGGTTTTTGATTATCTTGATTTTGAGGTGTGATTTATGAGTGGATGTGAGGGCTACGAGTCGATAGCTCGCGTATACGACAAGCTCAATGCCGAGATAGATTACAGTGCTTGGGCGACGTTTATAGAGAATTGCTTTGATAAATTTCTCTCGGAGCGTCCATCTCTCGTGCTTGACCTTGCTTCGGGAACGGGAAGAATGACACGCGAGCTGCGCGCGCGCGGCTATGATATGATAGGCGTTGACGGAAGCGCCGAAATGCTCTCAGAGGCACTTGAGAAGGGGAGCGAGGGAATACTCTACCTGCTTCAGGATATGCGGGAGTTTGAGCTTTACGGCACAGTTGGGGCTACGGTATGCTGCCTTGACAGCATAAATTATTTGCTTGATGAGGACGATGTGCTCTCCTGCTTTAAGTGCGTTCATAACTATCTCGACCCTGACGGAGTGTTTATATTCGATGTGAATAGCCCTTATAAGTTTGAGAATATATACGGAAACGAGGCGTATATACTTGAGGACGAGGACGAGAGTGGCGCGATTTATTGCGGTTGGCAGAACGAATACGACGAGGAAAGTGGTATTTGCGATTTTTATTTGACACTTTTTGAGGAGGATGATGACGGCGCGTATGTGCGCTCGGACGAGCATCAAAGGGAGCGTTGCTATTCCTCGGACACTCTAAAAAGACTGCTTGCGGATAGCGGCTTTGAGCTTCTCGGCATATTTGCCGACTTTAATTTCAGAGAAATAAACGGTACGGACGACAGATGGTATATCGTCGCCCGCGCTAAAAAAGATATATAAAAGGGAAAAGAAAATGAGTAAGGAAACAAACAAGGCAAGCATACTTCGCGCTATGACCGCTGACGGAAGCGCGAGAATACACGTTATAAATTCAACGGAAATAGTAAACGAGGCGGTGAAAATTCACTCTACCTCGGCAACGGCTACGGCGACGCTTGGCAGACTTTTGACGGTTACGTCCATGATAGGGTGTATGCTCGGAGAGAAGGACGACTCCGTGACGGTAACGCTCGGCGGAGACGGACCTGCGGGGCGTGTTATTGCCGTATCGGACTATTACGGAAACGTACGCGGATATATTCAGAACCCCGACGTTGACGTGCCGCTCAAATCAAATGGAAAGCTTGACGTAGGTCGCGCTGTCGGTCACGGACTTTTGACGATAATCAAGGACCTCGGCGGTACTGAACCCACATCGGGCTCGATCGAGCTTCAAAGCGGTGAGATAGCCGAGGATATTGCGGCATATTACGCACATAGCGAACAGATACCTACCGTTTGCGCGCTTGGCGTGCTTGTCGATACAGACCTTTCCTGCCGTGCGGCAGGAGGCGTGCTTATCCAGCTTTTGCCCTTTGCAGCAGAGGAAACCGTGGCGGCAATCGAGAAGAATATTCCCGCGCTTGCCAATATTTCCCGACTTTTTGATAGAGGGCTTGATAATAAGGCAATAGCCGATATCGCGCTTGAGGGGATTGAATACGACGTGTTTGATGAGCTTTACGTGGATTACAAGTGCAACTGTTCAAGAGAGAGGGTAGAAAAGGCGCTTATTACGCTTGGTGCCCGTGACCTCTACGGTATGCTTGAGGAGCAGAAGGCAGAGGGCAAGGCGGACGAGCTTGAGGTTGGCTGCCGCTTCTGCGGACGTAAGGAGATATTCACAAGGGCGCAGATCGATAAGATGGTAGAGAATATGTAAATAAAAAAATCGGGAGGCTACAGCATCCCGAAAAAT
>SVQL01000101.1 GCA_015065365.1 Oscillospiraceae bacterium
TGTGCCCTTGCGATATTCGGTTATGACGTTCAAATCTCATAGTTCGTACGGGGTTCATATTGTTAACCATCTGGCCGCCTACGCTACCTGCCTGCTTAGAGGTAAGGTCGCCGTTGTAACCGTTCTTAAGGTTTACGCCTACCTCACTTGCAGCCTGCATTTTAAATCTGTTAAGAGCTTCCTTTGCCTCAGGCACTACATTCTTGTTAGACATAGTAACTTCTCCTGTTCAAACTATCTATTTTATCGAGCAAGGAGAGGTAAGCAAAAGAAAGACTCGCTGTCTTTCGTTTACCTTACGGCCTTTTGCCGTGCGCTTCCGCTTTTTCTCCCGCTCTGCTATTATTGTTAGCAGAACTTATTTTTTTATTAAAGAGAAAATTTGGAAATTAAATGTTTTAATTTATTGCGGAAAGACAAGCATTAGAAACGGAAAACGTATAACTGTAGGCATTTTTGTTTCTCGTATAATAGATAGTAATAGTGTCTCCCGATTCAAGAGTAGTAACAGCATCGTCAACGTGATGGGTGCGTGTTACAGTTTTTATTTCACCGCCGTTGATCGAAAGCGCGGTTATGATATCTCCGGCAAACAGCACATTTTTTGCAAGATACCCCGACGCCGGAGATTTTACTACAACGTCTTCTGCTATGGTAACGAATCCCGTACTCTTATCAAGCACTGCCACCGGATTTTCCGCAACAACCTCAACGACCTTTGCACGCATAACCTTTTTGTTTGTTGAATTCAAGCAATTAGCCTTTATATTTTCAACAACGGCAATTACGGTGCTTGACGGAATTGCATATCCAATGTTTTCAACCTTCTCGTCAACGACTTTAGAATTAACGATTCCTATGAGATTTCCCGTTTCGTCAAACAGTCCGCCACCGCTATTTCCTGAATTTACCGCAGTATCAACTCGCATAACTCTAAAAGTAACTGTAGTTTGATTGTCTGCGCCTTTCATAGTTATATACTCGGACAACACGCTTACAATTCCCGTCGTTACGGAAATTCCCATTCCCTCTGCGTTACCCATGGCAATTGCCGTAGCACCTACGTTCACCTTATCGGCATCGGCAACGTTTATTGCTACTGCATCAGAATCTCTCAAAACATTGCTGTTTCGCACGCGGAGCACTGCAATATCATAATTCATCGAGCCGCCAACGTATTCTGCCGCTATCTTCTGATTTTCCGCCTCTGATCCGTAAAGGCACACGGAAATATTTGAGCTTATTGCTTTAGAGGAAGCGATATATACAACATGATAATTCGTGATTATTAGCGCGTATCCCGTTGACTTATCTATTTCATATATAACCCCTGAGCCACACTGCGTTCCGCAATTTATACTAACCGCGCTGCGAAGCCCCTTAGCCGCCGCTATCTCAACTGCCGCCTGATTGGAAGAACCTATAATACTACCTCCGATTTCGTAGTCACCGTTCTCGCCATCCTTGCCGTCCGCTCCGTTTTTCCCGTCCTTACCGTCTTTACCGTCGGCTCCGTCCTTACCGTCCTGACCTGCAACGGTACCTATATTCTGTTCTCTGCCGTTTGAATACTCTAGGATCAATTCTCCATTCTCATTGATCTGCGCGGACTTTACGCCGCCAAGCTGTATTACATAACAGCTTGTCAAGGATAGCATCAGAACAATAAAAAGGCAAACAAGTGATATCAAGCGTCTTGCATTACTGCGTTTTATCATTTAAAATCCCCTTATGATTTTAGTTTTCGGTCTTTCCTCTGACGTAATCAACAAACTGTTGAGCCGTTCTTCCGGAAATACCTCCGTTACGAAGCTCCCAACGGTGCGCCTCGTACAAAAGCTCCTCGTCACTCACAGTAATACCGCTGCGATGCGCAAGCTCAATTACTATCTTGTCAAACTCGCTTCTCGACGGCTTCATATAACCTATCGAGATTCCGAAGCGGTTAACGAGAGAGAGCTTTTCCTCAATAGTTTCCGAGCGGTGAATGTCACCGTCGATTTCTGTATCCGTTCTGTCCTTCCACGTTTCCTTGATAAGGTGACGGCGGTTGGACGTCGCGTATATAAGCACGTTATCGGGCTTGGTTTCAACGCCGCCCTCAATTATTGCCTTGAGATATTTATACTCTATCTCCTGCTCCTCAAAGGAGAGATCGTCCATATAAATAATGAATTTGTAATTGCGGTTTTTAACCTCGGATATTATTCTTGACAGATAGCGGAACTGATGCTTATATATCTCTATCATACGCAATCCGTCGTCGTAATATTTATTGATTATAGCCTTTATGCTCGTGGATTTTCCCGTACCGCTGTCACCGTAAAGCAGAACGTTATTTCCGCCCCTGCCGTGCACAAACGCCTCGGTGTTTTCAATAAGCATTTTCTTTTGAAGCTCGTAGCCCACAAGGTCGTCAAGAGATACGGGCTGCATATTTGATATTGGGCGCATGCTTATTCCCGTTTCCTCGTCACCCTCAATTCTGAAAGCCTTATTAAGTCCGTACATGCCCACGCCATAGTCGCGGTAAAAATCAGTAACGACATCGAATACTGCTTTACCGTCCTTTGCGTTTTCGATCGCATCGGAAAGCACTCTTACCTTGCCGCTTACGTTCTTATTGTATATCTGCTCGCGCTTGGATATGGCGTGGTAGTTTGAAAGAACGGTAAAGCAATCCACTCCGAGCTTTGACTCAATATCCGAAAAATCAAAATCAAAAAGCGCCTTTATCGCAGAAAAATCGTTAATCGCAAACGTATTGACAGTTCCCTCACGCGCCTCTGCCTTCTCGCAGGTAAGGCTGAAGGGATTTTCGTCGGTTATCAAGAGATACGCAAGATAATTGTGCCACAAATTTTTATCGAATCCGTATTTCGTAGCAAGCTCCAAAAGCTGGCGCACCTCGCTATATAGTCTTGTGCGAAGCACCTCACGCGGTGTTTTTTCCTCGTCAAGCTCTCTGAAAATTTCGGAGAGTCTGCCGAGAATACTGTCCTTTAATACCTCACTGTATATTATTAGCTTTGATGTTTCTCTGTACATAAAATCCTCACAACTGTGTTTGTACATTTAATTATACAACCTATGCAGAAAAATGTCAATACCGAAGTAAAATAAATATCTTAAATGACATGATAGCTCTATTTTTTATCAAAAATCACAAAAACCAAAATAACGCAAAGTTTTTTACAAAAAATTGCAAAAAGGTATTGACAAAAGGCTTTCAATCTGTTATAATATCAAAGTCGCAAGTGCTGGTATGGCTCAGTCGGTAGAGCACGTCATTGGTAATGACGAGGTCATCAGTTCGATTCTGATTACCAGCTCCAAGAGCCTGACGCAAAAGCGTCAGGCTTTTTTGATACAAAAAACGCTTCGACGAGGAGTAGTACGCAAAAATATCGCCACAGAGAGCGGACGGTTGGTGTGAGTCCGTGCGGAATATTGCGGAAGTCGCCTCTGAGCGGTGAGGGTGAACACGTTCGTGTAAGTCCTTGACGTTTCTCCACGTTACGGAGCTTGAGATGATGCCTTGGCATCAAGTCAGGTGGTACCGCGTGCTCCACGCCCTGATACGGGTGGTGGGGTTTTTCTTTTTTTAGTTTTAAATTTGATTATTATATTCAGGAGGCTTTTATGAATTCCTACAACGAATTACCAAAGGTATATTCCCCTCAGGACTTTGAGGACAGAATATATCAAAATTGGTGCGACAAGGGTTATTTTACGCCCGACGTAAAAAATCCCGCACCCGCATTTACTATCGTTATCCCCCCGCCAAACGTCACAGGACAGCTCCATATGGGACATGCTCTTGACGAAACACTTCAGGATATTCTCGTGCGTTACAAGAGAATGCAGGGCTTTAATACCCTTTGGGTGCCCGGCACAGACCACGCGGGAATTGCAACGCAGATAAAGGTTGAGGAGCAGCTTCGTGTAAACGAGGGACTCACACGATACGATCTCGGACGCGACAAGTTCCTTGAGCGCGTATGGGATTGGAAGCATCAGTACGGCAACCGTATAATAAGTCAGCTTAAAAAGCTCGGCGCTTCCTGCGACTGGTCGCGCGAGCGCTTTACAATGGACGAGGGCTGCTCCCGCGCCGTTCGCGAGGTGTTTGTAAACCTCTACGACAAGGGCCTTATCTACCGCGGAAACCGTATAATCAACTGGTGTCCTCACTGTATTACCGCGCTTTCCGACGCAGAGGTTGAATACTCCGAGCAGGAGGGCTACTTCTGGCACATCAAGTACCCGATAAAGGGCGAGGACGGCTACGTTGAGGTTGCTACGACACGTCCCGAAACCATGTTCGGTGATACCGCAGTTGCTGTTAACCCCAACGACGAAGCGACAAAGCACCTTATCGGTAAAACCCTTATTCTCCCCATAGTAGGCAGAGAGATCCCCGTAATTGCAGACGATTACGTTGAGATAGGCTTCGGTACTGGATGCGTTAAGATAACCCCCGCGCACGACCCCAATGACTTTCTCGTAGGTCAGCGCCACGATCTTGAACAGATAAAGGTTATGAACGACGACGCTACCATGAACGGATTTGCGGGTAAGTACGAGGGCATGGACAGATATGCCTGCCGCAAGGCGCTCGTTGCCGATCTCGAGGCTGAGGGCTATCTTATCAAGACAGTTCCCCACAACCACAACGTGGGCTCTTGCTACCGTTGCGGAACTACGGTCGAGCCTCTTACCTCTAACCAGTGGTTCGTTAAGATGGAGCCTCTCGCAAAGCCTGCGCTTGAGGTCGTTCGCGACGGAACCGTAAAATTCGTTCCCGACCGCTTCAGCAAGATATACGTTAACTGGATGGAGAACGTACACGACTGGTGTATCTCCCGTCAGCTTTGGTGGGGACACAGAATTCCCGCGTTCTACTGCTCCGATTGCGGTGAGATGACGGTTTCCAAGACGGACATTACCGCCTGCCCCAAGTGCGGCGGAAAGGTTTCGCAGGAAAACGACGTGCTTGACACGTGGTTCTCATCCGCGCTCTGGCCCTTCTCTACCCTCGGCTTCCCCGACAACACGGAGGAGCTTGAAAAGTACTATCCCACGAGCGCGCTCGTTACGGGATACGACATCATCTTCTTCTGGGTTGCGCGTATGATATTCTCGGGACTTGAGCACATGGGCAAGGAGCCGTTCAACACGGTATTTATTCACGGACTTGTTCGTGACGCGCAGGGGCGCAAGATGT
>SVQL01000009.1 GCA_015065365.1 Oscillospiraceae bacterium
TACGTCGAGCCTCGAAAACGGCGGTAGAAAAAGTCCATTAAAATTGAAGAAATTCGTAGAATTTCCACATATTACTGTCTCATTTACAAAACTTCAATGTAAATGGGTATTTTTTTATTTATTATCGGACTTTTTCGGTCTTGCCAAATGTGACAGCCCCATTTTTTAGTTGTTAGTTATTTATTGCGCCCTCTATAACCTCAAGTAGCTTAAAGCGCGCCTCGTAAACGGGCTCGTTTGTGTTAGTAATGATTTTATACTGGTCGGGTGTAAGACCTACGGATATAAATGCGTCCTCATTCGTACTGCTCGCCGCGTCAAGACACAAAGGAGGGAACAGCACGCACCACCAGTTCTGTCCTGCCGCCTCACCTATAAGAACCTGCAAGGAGAGATATTCTCCCGACGGAAAGCAGAGAGACGTGTAGCTTTTTGTCGGATATTCCTCACGAACAAGCCGCACGTCAACGGGATAATCGTACCCATTCGCGTACACTTCCTTTTGAGCGCATTCTCGTATCTCATCAATATTGGTGGAAACGATACTTTCAGCGTCAGCAATGCTCTTAGCCCCCTCGCCGAGCTCTGCGCTCATAAGAATAATTCTGTCGCGCACTGCAAGCTTTAGCGCTTGATCTTCCTCACTGTCCGAATTTGCAACAACGTGCAAGCGCAAAACGTCCTCATAAATCTCCGCCTCGCCGTGTACGGGTAAAAGACCTATGACTAAAATAAGCGCGCAGATGCAAACGACAACAGTAATACCTTTTTTCATAAAAAATGCTCCTTAAAAATACTTGATAACTAAGTATTCCTCAGATATGCGCATTTTATTCACTCAAAATAAAAATTTAAAAAATCTCTGTAACTATTTCTCGGTAGCTCATATTACTGTTGAGAACCCATTCTCCCGTTATTCCCGAAAGCTTTTCCGAAAGCCCCTTTGAACGCAGATAAAATTTAAACACAGTGGGATTTTTTATCACTCCGTTTTTCTGCAACAGCTTTGAAAGCTCGGTATCTGTGAGGGGAGAGGAAAGTGTGAGAGAAATCTCGGAGTCGGGCTTTACGAACGCGTAAACGTCGTTAGCTACGGAAATAAGAATACCCGCGAGCAATATTGAAAAAAGACAGAGCGGCAATAAAACAGACAAGGCGCGATTTGTAGAAATCGCGCCTTGTTGTGATTCTTTATCGTTCATAAGAAAACCTCCGAAAAGTCATAACCACGAAATTATAAGAGCGATTATGTATAGCGCCGCGCAGGCGATAGCGGAGGGGGCTTTTACGACGTCGAGATACGAGTCGCGAAATTCAGAGGAGTCCTTGATTACGGGCTTGCGGTAATCGGCAGTAAAGCCGCGATACAGATAAGACTTATAAAGCCTTGCCGCTTCCTTGCAGAATATTGCGGCAGAAATGAGAAATACCGTGGTAACGAAGAATACGAAGAATTTCGTACTGCCAGTAAGGTTGTAGAGCGAGCTCATATAGGGCTGACCGAAAAGTCCGAACAAATTATAAAGGAAGTGGACTATCATAGGACCGAACAGAGAGCGCGTCGCGTAGAGCGTCATCGCAAGAATTGCCCCCGCGAATATATAGACGGGAAGATTTACTATATCGAAATGAAGCATTCCGAAGAAAAGGGAGGAGAAGATTATAGCGCGCATAACTCCGCCACGCTCGTATTCGTGGCAAAGTATTCCGCGGAAAACGAACTCCTCGCATATAGCGGGAATAACGGCGTATGCCAAAACAAGATAGAGCTTGGTGGGAACTGTGCCGTTGTCCTTTGAGATGAATGTGTCGTAGAGAGTAAAGCTATCTGAAAGAGTCTCAAGCCCGCCAAAAAGCACACTGATAAGTAAGCCGCCCGAAATCAGCATAAGCGCGGCTGCAAGCATTATTGGGATAGTGCCCGGGCGTATTACGCTTATTCGCAGACGCTTAATATATTCGTCGCCCCAAAGCCGAGCCCAAATAGCGCCGGGGAGCAGGAATATCATCATTTGAAGAATGACAACGCTGAAATATTCGTTTTCTCTATTGAGAAGAGTCATATCAATGACCTTCGACAATAGCAAAAGGATATACGTTGCAAGCACCACGACGGTGGGTTGAAGTACTATTGCGTCACGTTTCTTTTTATTCTTTTGAGGTCGGGGCGCTTTGGTGCCCGACGGCTTTTTCTTTGGTGAATCGGAGTTCATCGGGTACTATTACCCCTCCTTCCGTTATTATTTTAAAGACAGGAATATCCGTGGGTGCGGTGGGAAGCCCCTCGGTTAAAAAGTCCGAAAAAGCAACTCCAACCGAAATCCCGCAAAAGTCTTTCAAAAATCTGTCGTAGTAGCCCATTCCGTAGCCGAGTCTCATGCCGCGCATGTCAAAGGACAAAGCAGGGACAAGACAGACA
Organism: Oscillospiraceae bacterium; assembly: GCA_015065365.1. Lineage (GTDB taxonomy): Bacteria > Bacillota > Clostridia > Oscillospirales > CAG-272 > HGM12713. Next base: position 2,420 of record SVQL01000009.1, read on the forward strand.
GTGTCTTTATCAAATACCGAAAGCGTTTGAGCGCTTTCGATGGGCTCACATATTTTATACGTGCCGAGCTTTAAATCATCAAGTGAGCTTATTGCACGAAACTCAAGACGGACGTCCTCCTTGTGTGAGATGGGAAAAGCAACAGTAATTCCTTTTTTCAAAAGGTTGCTTGCAAGGGGTAAGATATCAGGCTCGCCGCGAACGGGGAAAAAGGTAAGAACGGTTTTCGCTCCAAGCACGTCAATGAGCTTCTCGGCAAGCTCGCATATCTTCTCGCTTTTTGCGGCGTGCTCGTCCTCACTTATTTGCTTGCGCAAATCAATAAGAACACGTCTTGCTTGCGTTTTATCAGTCGGCAATGACAGCATGGCGAAGGTCGTCAGCGGCAGTCTTGCCGCAGAAAATCTCAACTATTTTAAGTCCCATATCAAGAGCTGCGCCCATGCCGCGCGCCGTAAGAAGCTTTCCGTCAAGCACAACCTTATCGTAGCAAACGTTAGCCCCCGTTAGTCTTTCCTCAAAGCCGGGGTAGCATACCGCATTTTTGCCATCAAGCAAGCCCATATCTCCAAGAATAGAGGGAGCGGCGCAGATAGCGGCAATATAGGAACCGTTTTTGTGGGCGTTAAGTATTGCCGTTCTCACAGCATCGCTTGCCGCAAGATTGAGCGTACCCGGCATACCGCCGGGGAGAAATATCATTTGCGCGTTTTCGTCAAGCGCGGCACTGTCTGTAAGATCGGTGTTTACGGTGATGCCGTGAGCACCCGTAACGGAAGCCCCGCCTACACCGACGGTCTTTACCTCAAGTCCCGCTCTGCGCATAAGGTCGAGCGGACAAAGCGCCTCGATCTCCTCAAAGCCCTCAGCTATGAACATGTATATCATAATAGTCCTCGCTTATTGTTTAAAAAATTCTCCGAGCTCGGAAATGCCGACTGTTGATTCCTCTCTGGTGGCAAGATTTTTGATCTTAACAATTCCCGACTCAAGCTCGCTGCCGCCCATTATAAGAACGTGCGAGTAATGTCCCTTAACGGCATAGTCGATCTGCTTTCCAAATTTCTTTGATCCGATATACATTGAAGAAACGATGCCGCACGCGCGCAGCATGTCCGTGATTTCAATATATTTTTCGTAGGGAACGTCGTCAAAGCGAGTTACGAGAATCTTTGTGCCCTGATTGTAAATATCGGGAATAAGCTTGTGAGTTACAAGGAAATTTTCAAGAGTAACGTCGCCAAAGCCAAAGCCCACGCCCGACACGTTCGTATTCTTAACGAAAAGACCTACAAGGTTGTCGTAGCGACCGCCACCGAACATGGCGCGGTTGTTTTCGGGAGCTTCGTCGAATACCTCAAAAACAGTACCCGTATAGTAGTCAAGACCGCGAATTATTCCAAAGTCGAATACGCAGTATTTATCAAGATTTGCCGCCTTGAGTGCAGAGAAAAGCTCGATAAGCTCGCAAGCACCGCGTGATTCGGGGCACAGAGCCGCTGCTTCCTCTACGCTCATATTATATAATGCGTCAATCTTAGATATTTTATCCGCACCAATTCCAAGCTCTGCCATATCCTTTTCGTAAGCCTCACGGGTGACCTTATTCTTACGGTCAACGACCTTGGAAACACGTCTTGCGCCCTCCGCATCCGTTCCCGCAATTGCCGCGATAACGTCGTTGAAGAAACGGCGGTTGTTGATGTGTACCTTGAACATGGACTCGTCAGCATCAAATCCGCGCAAAAGCATAATAGCGGTAGATATAACCTCAAGGTCTGCCTCATAGCCGTCACAGCCGAAGATATCCACGTTTACCTGCCAGTGCTCGCGAAGACGTCCGCGCTGGGGACGCTCGTATCGGTAAAGATTGGGGATAGAAAACCACTTAAGAGGGAAGTTTAACTCGCCTATCTTACCCGCAACGAGTCTTGCTACGGTAGGAGTCATTTCAGGGCGAACGGCAAGTCTTCTTCCGCCTCTGTCAGTAAAGTTATAGGTCTGCTCGTTGGCGATCTCCTCGCCGCTTTTTGCAATATACATTTCAAGGGATTCGAGCATAGGACCGTTATATTCTTCAAATGCGGCAAGCTCAAGAGATTGACGGATTTTTCCAAAGAACCAATTACGCAGACGCATATCGTCTGGGTAAAAGTCACGGGTACCTTTATAGGGTTGGGTTGATAAAAGTTGAGCGCACATAATAAAATCCTTTCAAAAAGACGTTTACATTCAAATTTTATTATACCACATTCGCGCCGCTTTGTCAATCATATCCACCAATTAGAAATAGATTTTTTGTATTAAAATGAAAATATCATATTGTTGTCAAAAAATATTCAAAATGAGGACACAGAAATGTAGTATGATATAGTTATATTAAACTGCGGAGGTGTGACCTTTGTTAGAAATTAAAGACCTTGTTGCCGAATACCGTGACGGTTTTATTAAGGGGCTGTCGCTTACGGTTAGCGAAAAAGGAATATTTGGAGTTTTGTGCGCGCATTCCTCTGACAGAGAGGCTATTGCGCACGTTATATGCGGCTGTTCAGATAAGGAGTCTGGAGAGATACTTATAAACGGAGAGCCGATTACGCGTCGAGAATTAAAGACGAGAAAGAAAATCCGTCTTGTGCCGAGCAATCTTACTCTTGAGGGAATGACGACCCCCTTAGAGCATCTCGAATTTGTGGCTGATGCCTTGGGGGTTGTCTCGGATAAAAAATACCGTCAGGTAAGCGAGGCACTTGAGCTTCTAAGCTTAGACGAGGACGCAAGGCGCCCCTTTTTCTCGCTGAATAAAGCCGAGAGGTGCCGCCTCTCACTTGCTGCCTCACTTATCGGAAACCCCGAATGTATAGTTATTGACAATGCGTTTTCGGGTGTTGACCAAAAGTCATCAGCAGAGATTTTTGATCTTCTCAAAATGCTTTCAAAGAGAAAAACGGTAATACTGCTGTCAAACAAGCCTGCCGAGGTAAAGGAGCTATGCGAGCAGGTAGCTATCGTTAGTGGCGGAGCGGTAGTTATTGAGGGAAGTATTGCTGAAATCGAGAAGAAAATAAACGCTACTCGCGAGCTGCATATAAGTGCAAAGGGCGAAACCGAAAGAATTATCGAAGCTATAAAGGGTGTAGAGAACGTTATAGATGTTAAGGTGACGTCAACGGGTACGAACAAGGTAAATACGCTGATAATTGAGCATTATCCCGATGCGTCTATGAAGGATAAGGTCTTTAATGCTTTGAGTGGGGTAAACTCACAGATGCTTTCCTTTAAGGAAATAAAGCTTACTATTGACGACGTATACTATTCACTAACCTCGGCAGATGTAAAGAGAGCAGAGAAGGCTGCGGAGCAGTCTGCCGTCACAAATAAGAAGCTTATACGGAGGAATAAAAAATGATAGCGGTTTTTAAAAGAGAATTTTCCTCCGCGTTCTCCCGACTTTACGGATATATAGCGATAGGACTTGCGCTTATTGCATCGGCAATTATTTTTTCTACGTACAATTTGCTTTATGCGGTTGAAACGGTGAACTCTACGTATTCGATGATGTCGATAGTTATGGCGTTTATAATTCCTATCGTAGCGCTCGGAGTATTTCCCAATCGTAAAAAGGAGAATACAGACTCGCAGTACGACGTAGTGCCGACGAGCACGTTAAGCGTGATTCTCGGCAAGTATCTCGCCGCCTATGCGATTGTCCTGATTCCTACTGCGTTTACGGCACTTTACCCATTGATAGCCGGAATGTTCGGACTTCAGGATCACGCGCAGTCGTATTCGTCGTTTCTCGCGCTCATCCTCTTTGAGGCGGCGTGGCTTGCGGTATGCTTCTTTATAGCAAGAATTTCTAAAAGCCGCCTGCGCGCGGGAATATGGTGCTACGCCGTGGGAATACTGTGGTTCTTTTCGGGCGTTTTGACATTTCTTATACCCATGGCTCCAATAGCATCGCTGATTGCTTTTTTGGTGTTTATCCCCGGAGTGGGCGCACTTCTTTGGTGGGTTAGCAGACGACTTGTGCTTTCCTTGGCAGTAACCGCAGTTGCCGAGTTGTCAACAGTTGCGTGTTACTTTGTTTTTACCGAGAAGTTTTCAAGCCTTTTTGAAGCGTTTATATGCTCAATATCAATCTTCCGTCATTTTGAAACCTTCTCATACGGCATATTTGAAATCGAGGGAATATTGTTTTTCCTCGTTGTGTCGGTGCTGTTCGTGTTCCTTACGTGGAGTGTGCACGAGAGTTCTTACGAAAAGAAGGTAAGCCCTATGCCGTTTAGCATAAAAAAGACAACGTCACTTTTCTTGGCAGTGCTGCTCGTTGCCCTGTCACTCGGCGTTACGGTTGCGGCGGCAATTGTGCCCGATACGGCGCTTTCTTACGATATTTCGGGCTCAAAGCGCAGTACCGTTTCAAAGGAGGCAAAGGATTTCCTTCGTACCGTTGATAAAGACGTTACAATATATCTTTTAGAGCCCACGGGACTTGAAAATTACGAGCTGTATTTGGAGAAGATCGCGGCTTGCAGTCCTCATATAAAGCTTGAAAAGATATATTATTCAAGTAATCCCGAGTTTTACACTGAAATCGGACGCGCATACGATTCCGTTACGGCAAACAGCTTGGTTGTAAGGTGCGGAGAAAACACGCAATACTTAAGCTATTATAACCTTTGTAAATACGCAAATCCGACATTTAAAATTCCGGAATGTACCTATGAGCAGTACAGCTCTTACACGTATCAGGTGGCGCTTAATTACAGCAACGATCAAGCGACGTTGATGGCGTTTGAACTTGGTACGGAAACGTATTTTAACGGAGATACAGTCATTTGTGAGGTTATAGGCTACGTTACGGCAGACGTAATACCTACGTGGTATTATCTTGACGGACACGGGGAATTGAGTCTCAACAGTGCAGCAAATCCATTTTCAGGTGCAACGGCGCTCTCTCTTAACGGAAAAATACCCGACGACGCTGCGGCAATACTTATAAATATGCCTACGAGCGATATAAGTGTAGCCGAGCGCGATATGCTGCTTGACTATCTCGAACGCGGCGGTCAGCTTACTTTCATTACAACTCCCGAAAATCTCGATATGCCAAATATTTGCGCCGTGCTTGCGGCTTACGGACTTAGCGCGGAGAAAAAAACAGTAGAGGTCAGCGTCACCGAAACGGTTGAGAACGAGGAAGGGGAAAAGATCGAGGTTACAAATAAGACCGACGAATTTATTCCCGTGATACAAAGTAACAACGACGTGTTTTATCTACTGTCCTCGCTTGGTGATTTTGAGTCAACGATAAAGGGAGCAAACCCAATTGTGTTTGACCAGAGCACGGCTACCGCATCGGAGTTTATTACAGATATTCCGCTTTTGACAACTCCCGCGGGTGAGGGAGAGGCAAGCTATACCGTAGCGCGCGCGGTTGAAGCACCAAGCGGAGCCAAGCTCGTTTGGTTTACCGCAGGAAAATCCGTCAACGACGTGTCCTCGGATATTTACGTATTTGCGGCTCTCGCTCTTGAGTGGGTAACGCTGAAATTTGAAAATCAAGCGCCCACCGTTCCCGCAAGACTTTACGTTCCGTCCTCGGCAATGATTTCGTCAATGACGGCAATTATCATTCCCGTAGCGATAGTTGTAGTAGCACTTGGAATTATGACGGCAGGTGGAATACTCTATTACCGCCGAAGACACGGAAAATAAATAGGATATGAGTCATATACAAAGCTAAATTAAATAAAAGAAAGCCGCTTTTGCTATTATATATAGTGAAAACGGCTTTTAGTATTTGAATATATCACTTCTGCGTTTAAATTGGTTTATCGAAAAAACATAAAAATATGTGCATAATAGACAAAAAAATGAGAATTATTTCTACGCGCACCATTTAAAAAATACAACCAAAGCCCTTGAAAAAAATCCCAAAATACTGTATAATTGTAGTGGTATCTTGATTTTGATGCCTGCGTATACGTTTTGTGTGCGTAAATATATATTTTTTGTATTCCGCATGAGCGGAAAAGGAGGAAAAACCAATGGCAACAGTAGAAACGAAAAAAATCAGAAACGTCGCATTGCTCGGACACGGTGGAAGTGGAAAGACTTCGCTTGCAGAAGCAATGCTTTATATAACGGGAGCATCTGACCGTCTTGGAAAGATCAGTGACGGAAATACCGTATCTGACTACGACGCAGAAGAAATCAAGCGCGGATTTTCACTTTCCGCTTCCTTGATGAATATAACGTGGAAGGATTGTAAGATAAATCTTATCGATACCCCCGGTTACCTTGATTTTGTGGGTGAGGCAGCTCAGGCACTTCGAGTTGCCGACAGCGCAATAATCCTTGTTGACGGTAAGGCAGGAATAGAGATTGGCACTGAGCTTGCTTGGGACTATGCAAATACAGCAGGACTTCCAAGAGCGTTCTTTATAAATAAGTTTGACGATAACGATGCTCGCTTTGCACGCGTTCTTGACGATCTTCACATGACCTTCGGTAAACATATCTGTCCTCTTACTATTCCTATGGTTAAAGACGGAGTAGTTAAGGGGTGTATCGACCTTATAGACGAGACGGCACACGTGTTTGACGATAACGGACGTCATAGTGTTGAAATAATTCCCGAGGAATCAAAGGAAGCGGTTGCTAAGTACCGTGACATGCTTATGGAAGCAGTTGCAAGCTCTGATGAGGAGCTTATGATGAAGTATTTTGAAGGTGAAGAAATAACCCACATGGAAGCTATCAACGCAGTTCACGAGGGTATAATTCACGGTGAAATAGTTCCCGTATTCTGCGGTGCGGCGACTAAGCTTTGGGGCGTTTGGACAATGCTTGATAAGATCAATGAGTCCTTCCCGCGTCATACCGCAAAGAAGAATGAAAAGCTGACTGATGGATCTGACTTTGAGATCGTCCCCGAGGGCGAGCCTGCAATCTTCGTATTCAAGACGGTTGCTGACCCATTCGTAGGAAAGATGTCTTACTTTAAGGTAATGAACGGTAGCGTTAAGCGTGACCTTGTAATGCAGAACAACACCACAGGAAACAGCGAAAAGCTGGCTCATATTTACGTAATGAACGGAAAGAAGCAGACTGAGGTTGACGAGCTTGCATGCGGTGATATCGGAATGGTTGCAAAGCTTTCCGGCACGAATACTAACGATACCTTGACTTGGAATAATGATATTAAGTATTCTACCATTACATATCCTACCTCTTACTATACCAAGGCGATGATTCCCGTTTCCGCTAAGGACGAGGGCAAGATCTCGCAGAGCATCGTAAAGATGATAGAAGAGGATTTGACAATCAAGTATGAAAACAATGCTGAAACCAAGCAGATGCTTGTATCTGGACTTGGAGAGATGCACCTTGCAGTGCTTTGCGCGAAGCTTAAGAACAGATTTGGTGTAAGCGTTGATTTCAGCGATCCCAAGATCGCTTATCGCGAGAAGATAACCAAGAGAGTTGACGTTGAAGGAAAGCACAAGAAGCAGAACGGTGGATCAGGACAGTACGGTCACGTTAAGATCCGCTTTGCTCCCGCTGAAGGCGACGGCTTGACGTTTACTGTGTCCGTAGTTGGCGGAACAGTTCCGAAGAACTTTTATCCTGCAGTTGAAAAGGGACTTCTCGATTCCATGACTAAGGGTGTCGCAGGCTTCCCCCTCGTAGGACTTGCCGCTGATCTTTACGACGGCTCTTACCACGACGTTGACTCTGACGAAATCTCCTTCAAGACTGCTGCAAATATTGCATATAAGAAGTGTCTTGAGCAGGCAGGTCCCGTGCTTCTTGAGCCGGTAGGTGATTTGGATATAACCGTACCCGATTCTATCGTTGGTGACGTTATGGGTGACCTTAACAAGCGCCGCGGAGCAGTTATGGGAATGGATCCTGCAGAAGGTAAGAAGGGATATACGGTTGTTCACGCAATCGCGCCCAAGGCGGAGCTTGTTGACTATCCTATTGCACTCCGTGCTATGACGCAGGGCAGAGGAAGCTTCGAGTATGCCGTAAACGGATACGATACCGTTCCTAACAATATCGCGACTAAGATAGTTGAGAACTATAAGAATTCGAATTCTTAATAAAGCTAATAAAAAAGAAACCGCTTTTGCAACGCAAAAGCGGTTTCTTTTTTAGATCGTGCCGGAAATAACGTATTCAACAAGTCCGGGAATTGTTGTAACCTCTCCTGTCTCGGGATTACGAACAAAGGTTGCCGCAGGAACAGTATCGCCCGCTGTTGCCTGGACGGGAACGGTGAGCGTTCCGTCTGTGTAGGTATAGGTGTCCGGTGTAAGAATTACACCGTTTCTCGAAACGGTAATGTTAGTGGGTGCGGGATTGAAGGTGTCGGTAAGAACTACGTCTTCAGCATCAATATTACCGTAGTTGTAGATCTTTACCGTGTAGGTGATTGTGTCACCGCATACTACGGGATTGGGACACATTGACTTAATAACCTCAATGTCAGCAGCTGAGCTTACAGTTACGGTTGTACTCGCTTCGCCGTCAGCGCAATCAGAATTGCTTTGCAGAGTCGCTGAATTCGTTATTGTGGAGGCTTGAACAAGTGGAGCATACGAGTTAGGTGTGGCGTTGTAGATAATATTGGCAGTCTCACCGGGTGCTAACGATGGGAAAGTAAACACGACAGCGCTCGTAGAGGTGGCATCTGTCGTCAGCAATGCGGTGGAGTCCTGACCGTTGATCAAAAGCAACGCAGGTGAGAGAAAGGTAAGGGGAGTGAGTTCTGTCGCGCCCTCTGTGAACGTTCCAAGATCATCGGTTACTGTAAGCTCCGTAACTGTTGCCGTAGAGTTGTTGGTTACGGAGAGAACATAGGTGACGGGAGATCCCGAGGAATAAGTCGTACCGAGCGTTGCTTTTGAAAATCCAAGCGAAGAATCCAGTTCGATTTCGGCAAGATTGGAGTTTTTTGTTGCCGCAACGCCGCCCGACGTGTAGCTGACCGTTGCGAAATTTTCTATTGTAGGCATAATATGCTCCTTTACAGATTTTTTGAGGGATTACCCTCTCTGTAAAAGTATATTCAATAGCATTGAGTAATGTCAAAGAATGTCGGGCGGAATTATCAAGGAGCAAGGCTCAATATCAAATAGCTTTGCGGCGTGAGTTGAATATATTGCAACACGTTTTGGGGGCTTACCGAACATACTTTCAACCGCTTTAGCATAGTATGAAAGCTGCATTGCATGGCGTTCGTTGAGCTTTTTGCTTGCAAGATTTTCGTCTGAAAGTTCTTCCTTCGTAAGACGGTCGGTTTTGTAGTCGTAAAGAGACACATCGCCGTTCTCGTCTATGACAATAATATCTATAACTCCTTGAACGGCTATCGTTTCGTTTTTGACGTTTTCCCTGAAATCGGGAACTCTCGTAAAAGCGGCAGTTGGCAAAAGAGTGCTGAAGCGTTGCTCTCGTATTATGCGCTTCGCAGAAAGTACCTCTTGTAAAAATTCACTTTGCCTTAATGACTCCAAGTCGTCCGAGTAAACGATCTCCGCAATATTCTTTGGAATAAATCTCTTTTCTGTAAGCATCGCAATACTTTCTGCAACGCCATGACGGTGTAGCACTCCAAAGTCACAGAACTGTAAAAACAGGTGAGTTGCCGTTCCGCGCTCAGTTGAGCTTGCCTTCTTTTTAGTTGACAGGAAGAAGTCGGGAACAGTAGGCTCTATGGTTCTGTCAAAGAGAGAGAGAGAAGTGTCGCCAATATCAAGCACATCTGGGGAAAGCTTAGATACGGATAGCTTCGCGGGAATTTTTTGAAGATCGGGATAGGGATATTCAAAAGCAAATTTTTTCTGCAGCTTTTGGTAAAGCTCAACGTTTAATGTATCCTTACCTTCATCGGATAGTTCAGCACGGAGGGATGCTCGGAAAGTGGGGAGTCTGTCGGTGGTATATACGTCGAGATGTGCAAAGGGTTCGCAGCTGTCGAGTCTCGGAAGAATCCAATCCATGTAAGATTCGGCAGAAAGAATACTGTGGGGGCAGTTGAAGATTTCAAGGAATTTCTTCCGTTCAAGTATTCCAGTCATCACCGATCTTGAATAGCTACCTGTGATATAAAGACGTTCCTTAGCGCGCGTCAGCGCAACGTAAAGAACTCGCATTTCTTCCTCAATACCCTTGATTTTTGCGTTCAGATCAAGAGCCTTTTTGAGCGGAGAGGAGTAGTACGCAAATCCTGTATTATCGGAAAGAGTCATGGCAACGCCTATACCGTATTCAAAAGTAAGATGCGGATTGCTGCTACCCGTATTAAATGCCGAGGCACAGTTGCAAACGAAGCAAACGGGAAATTCAAGACCTTTAGATTTATGTATCGTGGTGAGGGTTACAGAGTCCTCGTCACCGCCCTCGTCCGATACGTTCATCATCTCTCCGTTTTCAATTATGGAATTTATAAACTCGATGAAGTTGTAAAGCCCTTTGAAAGATCCTGCCTCAAATGTGCGCGCGTAGTCGTAAAGCCGCTGAAGATTTCCTCCCTCGGCAGTCGAGCCACGCTCACACATAAGGCCCGATGAGACAAAACGCTCTGAGGAAAATACGTGAGACAGGAATCTGTCTATGGGCATTGAAACAGAGATGGTTCTCCATTTTTCGAGAGTATTGTTAAACTCTCTGCATTTTTGACCTAGAGGAGAGTTCTCGGTGCAGTAAATGCACAGCTTATCGTAAAGCGAGTCCGTCGCGCTTCCTGATTTGCTTATAAGTAAAAGGTCTTCCATTGTAAAATTGAAAATGGGAGATTTTAGTGCACCTGCAAGCTGAATATCTCTTTGCGGATTGTCAACAGCGTTTAGTATACACAGTGCCATCATGACGTCTGGATTTTGGAAATACTTTGATGCATCTGAATTGTTGGATTTTATACCAAGCTCCGTGAGCGCGTCAGCAATTCGGTTTGCTGTGCTTTTGTTTCTGAAAAGAACCGCAATGTCACACGGACGGAAAGGCTCGCCGTTTTCTTTTTTACCGTCGTGAATAAGATCGTAGATGCTCTTAGCGATATATTTTGCTTCAGCCTCCGCAGGAGAGAGAAGAGCGCTTACGTCAACGTCGTCCGAAATAAGCTTTTTTGAATTTTTCGCAAAAATTGACACACTTATAGGCAGACTCTTTTCAGCGTCCTCTGGCGTACCCTTGGAATACACGAGGTCATCTTCCTCGGTATATCCGATACTGTCTTTGCAGGCGGTGAATATCGGTGCACAAACGGCATTGGTAAAATCAATGACGGGCTTTGAACAACGGAAATTTTCAGACATAAATATAGTTTCGCACGTTGCGCTTTCAGCGTCTTGCGAGCCATGTGCTGAGAAAAGTGCGCGGTAATCCGCAAAAAGTTGGGGCTTCGCACCGCGAAAACTATATATACTCTGCTTTATATCACCCACCATAAAGCGATTATCGGGCTTTGATATTGCGCGGAATATAAGGTCCTGTACCGGGTCAACGTCCTGATACTCGTCGATATATATGTCCGTGAATTGCTCTGCCGTTTTACGCGCAAGCTTGGTCGGAGTGCCGTCTGCGTTTACGAAAAGCTTGAATGCTAAGCGCTTAATGTCCGTAAGCTCAAGTATGTTGCGACGAGCCTTTTCCTCATTGTAGCGGATCTCAAAATTCGAGAGCACATGCCAAAGCAAATCAAGATTTTCTGCGGTTAGAGCGAAAAATCGAGATAAGTCGTTGTTTGAATAACTGTAATATTCCTCTCGCAAGGTGTTAAGATCATCTTTGAAGGAGTCACGCAATGCCCTTGAAAAGACACTAAGTGGTGATGCAAATTTTGAAGGAAACGGCTTCATAGCGGGAAATTCATAGTAATTTATTGCATCTGCCACCGCCGTATATTCGTGAGTCTCTTTCTCCTTACTTAGAAGATCGAGAAGATCGATCAAGAAGACTCTGTCGCTGTTCATGGCATCATAGTATGAGGCAAAAAGTTTTTCATCGAGCGACATTTTCTCCAGAACATAGTCGTAGCTCTCAAGGTATCCCTCTACGACCGAGAGAGTATGATCGCGAATGATCGTTCCGTAAGAGGAATCAAGAAAGCCGGTGATTATGCCGGAAAACGCCTCGTCGGATACCCTCTTTAAATAGTCAACTCCCTCGGGCGTGCGCATACAGCTTACATACAGGTCTAACAACACACCTTCCATAACGCCTTCGGTATCGCGGATACCTTCAAAGCATTCGCACAGCGAAGAAAAATCTGAGCTTGAGTTGTGGAAGTCTTCGATAACATCCTTGATTATGGATTTCGCAAGAAGGTTGGTTTCAGAGCTGTCCGCTATGCGGAAGGATGACGAAATATCAAGCGCAGAAAAGTTTTGACGTACAGCATTTAGATAAAAGGAGTCGATCGTTGATATCTGAGCGCTGCCGAGCTTTATAAGCTGCTTTGAAAGATGCTTGTTTTGGGGATCTTTCGCAAGCTCCTTGGATACCGCGTTGAATATCTTTGCTTTAAGATCGGCGGCAGATGCGCGAGTGAACGTAACGATCAGCATCTTTGAGATATCCGCGGGTTTTTCGGGATCAGTTATTGCATTGATTATTCTTTGCGTGAGAGTTGTAGTTTTTCCGGAGCCTGCTGCCGCACTTAACAGGAGAGTTTTATTTTTAGTGTTTATGGCGGCAATTTGCGCCGCTGTCCATTTAGTAGCCATTAAAACCTCCTTGCGTTAGAAATATTTTTTCTGCATATTTGCTTTGCAGTACAGTAGTGACAGGGGTCTTGTCCAAGATCGGTCATCGGTGAGCAGTCAGCAATACCGGAATATATGTTGTTTCCAATATTTATGAGCGTTTGCTTAAGCTCCTCAAAAATGCCGCCAAGCTGATTGATGTCAACGAGGGCTTTCCCTGAGTATACCCCGTTCTTGTGAGTAACTCCAAGAAGAATGTCCTTTGAATGTGAATGACTTATAGCGTCAAGCAGCTTTTCGTCATTAAGAATAAGACCGCTTCGGTTTATTTTGCTTTCTGCCGCGTCAAAAATTTCTTCGTCTGTGACGTCAAAGCTTGATATTTGCGTCTTTGGCATTGCAGAGGAAAGGTATACTATACCTGCCGGAATTGGATGACTGTCGTTGTCAAGCCCCGTCATTTCTCTAAGGTGGGCTCCCGGATTTGAGCAAATACAGAGCAGATACAGCAGCATCTGTATGTTTATGCCGTAATCGAGCTCGGATAGATTGAATTGCTTGCTACCTGTCTTATAATCTACGATACGTACGAAAACGTCGTCTCCATCCTTCCAAAGGTCAACGCGGTCAATATATCCGCGAAGCACAAGACGTGCGCCGTTATCAAGCGTAAGCTCTAAAGGCTCGGGGCGTCCGTCCTTACCGTCAAGCTTAAGCTCAAAAAACGCCGGACGGAAATCAGAATCCGAAAATTCCTTCAGAGTAGCTTCAACTATAAGCAAAGAAAGCCTATAAAGCTTTTTATAAAGATGCTCTATGCGCTTGCTTTTAAGTATTCCGTCCGGGTCGAGAATTTTAATGTACTCGTCAACCGTTTCCTGCATCTTTTGGAGAATTTCGTCGTGCGTCGGCAAGGGGGTGCTTGCATCGGACGGAAGCATGAACCTTACGAGATGCTCCATCACAAAATGCACGAAATCTCCGATGTGATTGGCTGCGAAGCGACCGACCTTTTGCTCGCGTAGCGCAAGGATGTAGCTTGCGTAATAGCTGAAGGGACAGTTTACGTAACGCTCAAGACTTGAGGGTGATACGTATATTTTATCACCTATGATTTCCCTAAGTATATCGGGGTTAATTCTACAATTATCAGTGCTTACAGAGGAATCCGAAAGCGACAAAACAAGGGGAAGGTGCTCGGAAACAGCTAAAGTAGCCGCATTGCGGTTTTTATAATCTATTATATTTCTGAGATGTGACGCTGCACTTGTAGGCGAGCCGGCAAGATAACTCAGATCACTTCCTACAAACTTGTGCTTGACAACGTCAGGGAATATTGCGAAAATGCGATTAAAGGGAAGAGAGGGTGTTTTTTTGCTTCCCTTAAGATCGGACGTATGATAGGAAACGTAAAGGCGCTCCGAGGGCGCGGAGAATGCGTTTTTAACGTAAAGAAGCTCATTTGAAGAGCGAATATCTTCGCTGTCACCGAGCTCAACTCCAAGTCGTTCCAGCGCGAGTAGGTCGGACGAGCAGAGCAATCCCTTTGTATCAACGATTTGAGGGAAATCTCCCTCGCACAGTCCGATTACGAAAACGTATTTAGGATAAGATGAGCGAAGCATTGAAGCAGAGCCGATCGTCACCTCGTCTATCGAGGTAGGGATAGTTCCGATCTCAGTTTGCTCAAATGCGAGCTTGAGTACCGTATAAAAATCGTCGATCGAGGGAGCAACGTCTGAGAGAGCTTCGCCTATATCGGCAAGAGTCTTAAGCATTGTATTGTATACGCCAAGAAGCTCCGATGCCGTTTTCTTGTTGCCAAACAAAAGCTCGCGATGGGCAAGCTGACGGCATTTTTCACGAAGATTGGATTTTTCCGCATATCGATATACAGCGCGGCAGATATCTGCCATGCTTTTTGCCATATCAAGCTCAGTGAAAAAATTTTCAAGTGGCTCGCAAAGGCGTACTCTTACGTCGTTTGCCGTCGAGAGTATAGCCTTTCCGCGCTCGGAAATTCTCGCGGAAAAGCCGTCGGGATTCATCGTCCACTCACCTTGTGTGTAACGTACTCCCGATATATTCCAAGTATTTATGTATTCTTCAAAAACATCTGATTCACGAAGCGTAAAGTCGCAAAGTCCTGTTTTTATATAGGAAATAACGTCGTTTTTTCTCCAACCGTATTGCTTAATTCTTATTGCAGTCATAATAAACTTTACGGGCGCAAGTGCACATAAATCGGTCTTTTGGGAGAAGAAGAAGGTGATGCCGGCATTTGAAAGGGCAGGTTCAAGTATTCCGCGATATTTTTCGGTATCGCGCGCAATTATGACTATATCACGGTAACGTGCACCATTCTCCAAAAGTTCCAGAATATGAGAGGCAACGGCCTCTGCTTCGGCATATGGAGAGTCACATATCTCTGCAACTATATGCCCGCTAGCCTTGGGTATGTCCGATTTTTCGCTTGCGATATCAAGCTTCCAAAGATTGTTTGAAAGATATGACAAGGGCGCAAGTTTATTTTTTGAATTATCAGAAAGAATAATGTCGGTGTGTCCTCCCCATTTGTTAGCAGATTTTTTAAGCGCTTTCAGAGACTTTTCAATGCTCTCGGTGCTTATGTCGTTATACGACGGATAAGGAAGACAGATAGAAACCGTAGTGTTTTTTGCGCCTGCAAATATTTTCTCAATAACTTTATGTTCTATGGAAGTAAATGACGAAAAAGAATCTATGTATACGTTTTTGTCGCTGAAAAAATTATGCTCGTCAAGTATATCACATAGCTTTGACAGATCGTCGGCGGCATCACTATAAACTTCACTGACAAAAATATCGTAAGTTCCCCAGATACGGATTATATCTGTAAGTCTTGCCGAAAGCTCGGAATCATAAGCCATACACTCTTCAGCGGCATGTTCAAGCTCACCTATTGAAATTCCGCTTGACTTTAACTGCATGACGGTTGAGAGCATTGTTCCTACAAAAGCCGGATCATTTTCTGCATTGCTTGAATATTTTGTCAAAAGAGATGAAACCTCACGGAGTGATTTCCACATAGTGATATATTTCATTGGCGTTGTTATATACGAATATGAAAGTCCGCCATATTCGCGGCAAACTCTGTTATAAAGTCTTGAAAAATTCAAAACCTCCAAGGATAACTGTGAGCTGGCAGGAAGCTTTTGGAGAGTCAGCCTTTCTGCTTGGACGGCCTCTTGCTCAGGCACTATCAAAAGAGAGGAAATACCCTCGCTCGCATCCTTTGCGAGCATTTCGAGTATTTTAGAGGTCTTTCCACTTTCGTGGCTACCAAAAATAAAATTAATCATACGTTTAGCCTTTCGGATAAAATCAGTATATTTCTGTTACGGATTTACACACCTTATCAATAACGTGCTCCTTTAAGAGAAAATAATAGCTGCGTCTTACTATAAGCACGTTTTCGCCGTCATATCTGCAAATTCCAAAGCGCTTTTTATTTCCGCTTACGCCAATCCCGTTGAAAACAAACGGAGAAACTACGATGACTGCGCTATTATTTTGATTGGCACATTCGTTTACGTAGCCCCTAAAAAAATCAGATCTTCCAATTGAGGATTTATGCGGAAAAAATACAGTTACATTTTTGTTTTTTAGAAATATTTTGTTATGCCTTACATGCTCGTGTCTTATGAATACTGTGAAAAGCCCTACAATCTGTGAAGCAATAAGCGCCATAATTATTGACACGAAAAGCGCGGAAGAGGATATAACGAATAGCGCGGCTGTTTCTACCGTTAAAAATACTACTGAAGCTATTTTGAGTGTTGTTGTAAGCAGAGAATATCTGCGAACAAACCTTAATATCCGTCTATAAATATTGAAAAACGATGTATGACTAAGATGGGCATAAAGATAGGATATATAGCTTTTCTTGGAAAACGTATATTCAAGCTGTGAGCGCATGTCCAATGCGTGCTTGTATTTATCGGAATGCTTTGTGCGCGATGAATTGCCGTAAGCCTCGTTAAGCTCCTTTTTTAAATCGTCATTTTCACGTCGCAATCGCGAGTTCTCGGCAGTCAGCTCTTTTATGCGCGCGTCTTTTGCTTGAAGCTTCTTAAAATCGTTTTGCATAAAACACCTCACTGTTAATAAAGGACAGTCTACGTAATTATTTTATCACATTTTTGTCCTCAAAACAAGGCAAATATCCTATTTTTATTAATTTAAGAAGATAATTTTACTTTAATTCAATAAGTATTACAAATTTCTTCAAAAAACCGTCACATTATCAATTTATAATGTTAGTAGTAATTCCTTGCATTTTTATAGGAGGTTATTTATGAATAATAATGACTTTGAAAAAAACAAAAATAATTTCTCTCAAAACGAGGGTACAGACGTAAATGAAACAGGATATTATTCGGGTGGACAAAGATATTCTGCAAATTATACCCCCCCGAATTACGTTCCCAATTTTACGGTCGTTTCGGAAAATGGCGGCGCAAAGAACAGCGACGGCAAAAAAGAAGAAAAGAAAGCCAAAAAGAGATACGGTATTGCTACTATTCTGATTGCGTGTGCAATTTCCGTTCTCATATCTGTAACGCTTGGTGCCTTTGCCGGCGCAATTGCCGGCGGTGGCACGGTATTCGGACTCTCTGCTCTCGGCGGAGAGAAGGAGGAGGGTGCCATAAATATCATCAGAAGCGACAGAGATATAACCGTAAGCGAAATTCCAGGTAACACGGGATATTCGGATTTGACAGTAGCTCAGGTTGCCGCGCTCGTCGGAGAGAGCGTTGTTGAAATTACCACCTCTCAGCTGCAAACGAATTTGATTTACGGTCAGTATGTTACGAGCGGCGCGGGAAGCGGAGTTATTTTTGACCAAAAGGGAACACAGGGCTATATAGTTACTAACTATCACGTAATTGAGGGCGCGGATAAGATTTCGGTTCGCGTAAAGCTTGGAGACTCTTACAGAGAATATGCTGCTGAATATATTGCAGGCGATGCTGCAGGAGATATTGCAGTTATACGCATTAACGTTGCTGATGACCACACACTTACCGAGGCTGTATTCGTAAGCGATAGCGATAAGCTTATCGTTGGTGAGGAAGTAGTTGCTATCGGAAACCCCCTCGGCGAGCTTGGAGGCACTGTTACAAACGGTATTATAAGCGCGCTCGACCGCGAGATCGTAATTGAGAATAATACGATGGTTCTTCTTCAGACGAATGCTGCAATAAATCCCGGTAACTCCGGCGGCGGTCTTTTCAATATGGCAGGAGAGCTCGTCGGCATAGTTAATGCGAAGCAGGCAAGTACGGGCATAGAAGGACTCGGCTTTGCAATTCCCGCCAATAATGTCATAACGGCAATAAAAAGTGTTATAGACAACGGATACGTTGCGGGAAGGGCAACTCTCGGTATAGAGGTCGAATACGGTACGTGGAAATACAGCCAATTCTCATTATCTTCTGTAACGGGTGTTATTATTACAAACGTCGGCTCAAACACGCAGTTCAAAAAGGGCGACTGCATACGCAAAATAGGCGACAGAGAAATCACGTCTCTGTTGGATTACAATAACGCCATTCGTGATCTTGAAGCTGATTCAACTGTCGTTATTCAGGTCGAAAGAGAAAACAAGAAGATGGTTTCCGTAACCGTTCAAGTTAAAGAAAACACAGCTAAATATTAAAGGGGAATGCCTTATGTATCATTTGCTCGTTGTTGACGATGAGGTAAGAATACGATCAATAATAAAAAAATACGCAGAATTTGAGGGGCATACCGTAACCGAGGCAGGTGACGGAATGGAAGCCGTACGTCTTTGCAGAAGCGAAAGCTTTGATATCGTTATTATGGATATTATGATGCCGGAGCTCGACGGCTTTTCCGCTTGCCGCGAGATAAGAAAGGTATCTAATGTTCCGATAATTATGCTTTCGGCGCGCGGAGAGGAATACGACAGAATAAACGGATTTGAGCTTGGTATTGACGATTATGTCGTAAAGCCCTTCTCGCCTAAAGAGCTTATGCTTCGCATAGAAGCTATCATGAAGCGAGTAAGCAGCAAGGGACAAGAGCAGCCCAAAAAGGAAAACGTCGTCGTATCCCTTGACGGTGGGGGCTTGCGAGCAGACGTTACCGCGAGAATAGTCTACATTGACGACTCCCGTATAGAGATGTCTCCAAAGGAATACGATCTGTTCTTTTATATGCTCGAAAACAGAAATATAGCTCTTTCAAGAGAAAAGCTTATAAGCGACGTGTGGGGCTACGATTTCTTCGGTGACGTAAGAACGCTTGACACCCATATCAAGCTTTTAAGAAAGAGTCTTGGGCGATATGCACGGTTTATAGTAACGCTTCGCGGCGTTGGATATCGCTTCGAGGGATAAAAAAGTAGAGGGTAAAGACGTGGAATATACCTACAAAAAATACAAAATAGGAATAAAGTGGAAGCTTTTTGCAATAATTGCAATATTTATAGTTTGCGCATTGCTCTGTATTTGGTTTTTCCAGTTTTTTATGCTTAATATCTTTTATCAAGGCTCTATGTTTGCAGACCTTGCAGCCTCCGCAGATGAAATAGTGGAGTGTCTGGATAATGAGGACGAGGTAAGAGAGCAGATACTTGAAAATTCAAGCAAATATTTTTTTAACATATGGCTTCTCCGCGTAAAGGGAAATAGGGGAGATATACTTGTTGAAGCTAACGGCGCAGGCGGTGCAGAGCTTTCGTTCTTAAAATATAAGATTGAAACTATGTATTCTCAGGCGGTAGCAAATGGAGGCACGTATATTGCCACTATACCTATCGAGGAATCGGAAAACACGTTTGAATTTAAGGTTCTTGAGGACAACTTTGGAAGCAAGGATTCTTTCCCGAGAATTACAAGCTATAATGGGACTATCGGAACGATATATGCTAGGATAGTTAACCTTGACGGACGGGAATATATGATACTTCAGTATTCCGTACTCACCCCTCTTAATACTACGGTTACTATGCTTAAGAGACAGTTCGTCGTAATAGGTACGGTTATGCTCGTTATGGCGATTGGCTGGGTAGTTATAATGTCACGAATGATTACAAAGCCGATAATAAATATGAATCAGGCGGCTAAAAAGCTTGCAAAGGGTAACTACGACGCGGATTTTTCCGGTAAAGGATACAGCGAGATCGAGGAGCTTTCGGAAAGCCTTAATTATGCGGCGAGCGAGCTTGCAAAGACGGATAATCTCCAAAAGGAGCTTATTTCAAATATTTCGCACGACCTGCGTACTCCGCTAACTATGATAAAGGGATACAGTGAGATAATGCGTGATATTCCGGGAGAGAATACATCCGAAAACGCGCAGGCGATAATCGACGAGAGTGAAAGACTTTCAAATCTTGTAAACGATATGCTTGATCTTTCCAAGATACAGGCAGGAGCAAGAAAACCGAATATTGAGGAGTTCAGTATTACACAGACAGTAAGAGAAACCCTCGGTAGATACGAAAAGTTAGTTATGCAGGACGGCTATAAAATAGATTTTGCGGCGGACGAGGAAGTGCTCGTAAAGGCAGATCGCGGAATGATTTTGCAGGTAGTATATAATCTTATAAATAACGCGATAAACTATACGGGTGAGGATAAATACGTTCGCGTATTGCAAGAGGTACGTGCAAATAAGGTGCGCATAAGCGTTACCGATACGGGAGAAGGAATTTCTGCTGAAGATTTAGCTCAGATTTGGAATCGTTATTATCGGGTAGATAAGGTACACAAGCGCGCGGCTATCGGTACGGGACTCGGTCTTTCAATCGTTAAGGAAATTCTTGAAGCTCATTCGGCGGCATTTGGCGTTGAGAGCGCTATTGGCAGCGGTACGACATTTTGGTTTGAGATTGAGCGCGCACCGACTCCGCTTGTTTTTGATGCCGAATATGACAGCATAGGTGATTAAAGAATATGAGTATTTTGACGGATAAAAAAATTATCAGTGCTCTGCGGTGTCCAAATTGCGGTCAGTCAATGACTGTACGTGACGAGGGAAGCACGAGCATAGTATGCGGTGGAGCAAGAAAGCACTGCTATGACGTTTCTGCAAGTGGATACGTTAATTTTTGTCCACCGACCAAAAGCGGCGGCGGTGACTCTAAAGGGGCAGTACGCTCAAGAACGGCATTTCTTGACTGCGGCTACTACGAGCGAGTAGCCATGGCTCTTAAGTATATGTGTGAAAAATACGGAAACAAAGAAAAAATACTTATCGATGCTGGTTGCGGAGAGGGATACTATTCTTCGCTTCTTGAAAATTCGGGATTTTCGGCGTTTGGTATTGACCTATCAAAATTTGCTGCAGACGCGGCAGCAAAACGGGCAAAAAGAAATTCACACGCGAATGTATTTTTTGCAACAGCAAGTGTTTTTGAAATTCCGGTTTTTGATGGCTCTGCGGGTATAGTTACCAATATTTTTGCGCCGTGTGCCGAGGATGAGTATATGCGCGTTTTGTGTGACGACGGTGTTCTTATAGTTGCATATGCCGGTGAGAAACACTTGTTTGGACTCAAAGAGGCAATTTATACTGACGCAAGAATTAACGAGGGAAGAGCTGATCTTCCTGTAAAAATGCATCTTATTGAGAAGCAACGAGTGGAATACTCCATCACTCTTGACTCAAATGAAAAAATACTTAACCTTTTCGCTATGACACCGTACTATTGGAAAACTTCAGTTGAGGATGCGGATAAGCTCAGAGGGCTTGACAGTCTTACCACTGAGGTAGATATAA
This sequence comes from Oscillospiraceae bacterium, assembly GCA_015065365.1. Classification (GTDB taxonomy): domain Bacteria; phylum Bacillota; class Clostridia; order Oscillospirales; family CAG-272; genus HGM12713. The sequence continues at coordinate 23,926 of SVQL01000009.1, forward strand.
TTATTGCAGTTTACAGAAAATGACAGAAAAAGAGGAACCGTAAATGAAGGTCAGCGTTGTTATTCCAATGTATAATGAAAATAAAATAATAGCGAGTACCGCATGCGCACTGTCCGAATTTATGGAGAGAAGCTTTGAAGATTATGAGATAATATTCTTTGATGACGGTTCTTCTGACGGCTCTGCGTATACAGTGGAGCAGCTTGGACTTCCTAATATCAGAATACTTAGCTACGGCGAAAATCGCGGCAAGGGCTGTGCTGTTCGCCACGGTATGCTTGCGTGTGAGGGTGACATCAGGATATTTACCGACGCAGACCTTGCGTACGGCACGGACGTTATTTTTGATGCGGTTGTAACCTACCAAAACGAGAAAGATGCTGATATTATTATCGGCTCAAGAAATTTGAATAAGGACGGTTACGACGGATATACATTAAAGCGAAAGGTTATGTCAAAGATATACATTAAGCTTTTGTGCCTTATGGGCGGATTTAAGCTTTCGGATTCACAATGCGGTATTAAAGCGTTTTCGGCAGAAGCGGCAGAAAAGGTGTTTTCAGATTGCTCCATTGACGGATTCGCGTTTGACTTTGAGGTGATTTTGAGGGCACAGAAGCACGGCTTTAAAATGGCTGAAATGCCTGTAAAGGTAGTTAATCACAGAGAGTCGTCTGTACGACCGCTTCGTGATTCCTTTAAGATGCTTGGGGATATAAAGAGAATAAAAAAACAAATCAAAACAGAAAAGACATTGTGATTTTTGAGGAAACGTATGAAAACTGTTATTCTTGATACTTGTACAGTTACTAAGGGCGACCTTGACATGAGTCCGCTTTCCGCCTTTGGAGAGGTTGAATATTACGATATTCTTACACCTGAAAAAATAATTGAGGTGCTGGCTTTTGCAGACGCGGTAGTTTGCAATAAATCCGTTATTGATAGACGTATAATTGATGCAACCAATCTTAAATTTATCGGCGTTTTTGCAACGGGATATAACAATATTGATATTGAGTACGCAAGAGAAAAGGGAATAGTAGTGTGCAACGTGCCGGGGTACTCCACGGATTCTGTTACGCAGGTGACGTGGTCGTTTATTCTTGAGCTTGCCAGCAGTACTTCAAAATACGCAAAGTCTGTCGCAAACGGTGACTGGAAAAAGGCATCGTATTTTACGTATTTTGATTTTCCAATTACCGAGCTTGCAGGAAAAACACTCGGAATATACGGACTTGGAACTATCGGTCTCTCTGTTGCCCGTGTAGGGCTTGCGCTCGGAATGAAGATTATTGCATATACACGTACGCCTAAGACCGTCGAAGGTATTGAGCTTGTGAGCGAGGACGAGCTGTTTAAAAAAAGTGATTTTCTTACCTTCCATTGCCCGTTAAACGAAAAAACCGCCAAGATAGTCAACGAAAGAACCTTGTCCTTGATGAAGCCTACTGCGTTCTTGATAAATACTGCGCGCGGTGGAGTGATTGACGAGCAGGCACTTGCCGACGCGCTTAAAAACGGTGTTATTGCGGGGGCGGCACTTGACGTTCTCACGTATGAGCCTATGGCGGAGGATTGTCCGCTGTGGGGGATAGATAACTGTATGATAACTCCGCACGTCGCGTGGGCTTCTCTTGAGTCGCGTACCCGTCTTATTGGTAAGGTTGCGGGAAATCTCAAAGCATTCTATGAAGGAAATCCGATTAACGTAGTTAACAAATGAAAGTAAAAAAAAACAGGACGCAAAATTTGCGTCCTGTAATAATAAATTAAAGAGCAGAAACAATTGCCGCAGTATCGCGCGCAATAACAAGCTCCTCGTTTGTGGGAATTACGTAAACCGAAACGCGGCTGCCGTCCTTGGAAATCTTTGTAGCCTCTGAGCGGCGGAATGCAAGCTTGTTTGCGTCTTTGTCAAGCTCGATGCCGAAAAATTCAAGGTCCTCGCAAACCATTTCACGGAGCATAATGCTGTTTTCACCGATACCGGCGGTAAATACAACCGCATCAAGTCCGTTCATTACAGCGGCATAGGAGCCGATGTACTTCTTGATCTGATGTTTGAGAATGTTAACTGCGAGCAATGCTTTTTCGTAGTTGGGATTTTCGGGACCTGCCGCAATTGCGTCCTCAACGTCACGAGAATCGGATGAAACTCCGGTAATTCCAAGGAATCCCGATTTCTTATTCATAATGTCGTTGATCTGAGCGCCACTCAAATTTTCCTTGTCCATGATATAAGGAACGATCGCAGGGTCTATATCTCCGCATCTCGTACCCATTTCGACTCCCGCAAGAGGAGTAAAGCCCATAGACGTGTCAACTACCTTGCCGCCCTTTACGGCAGTTATAGACGAGCCGTTTCCAATATGGCAGGTTACTATCTTTGTATCCTCAACGGGCTTGTCAAGAAGCTTAGCCATTTCTCCGCTTACGTAACGGTGAGACGTGCCGTGCATTCCGTAACGACGGATACCGTATTTTTCATAGTACTCATAGGGAAGCGCGTAAATATATGCTTCGGGAGCCATAGTCTGATGGAAAGCGGTATCAAATACCAAAACCTGAGGCTTTTCGGGCATAATTTCAAGGCAACCTCTGATACCCATAAGATGTGCAACGGTGTGAAGAGGAGCAAACTCTCGGCAAAGCTCAAGCTTTTCGAGCACGTCCTCTGTCATAAGAATTGAGCCTGAGAAGAAAGCTCCGCCGTGAACGACACGGTGACCGATAGCTTGAATTTCGTTCATGTCCTTGATACAGCCGTATTCAGCATCGGTAAGATACTTAACAACCATCTTCATGGCATCGGCATGGTCCTTCATAGGAGAAAGCTCCTTGGTTTTAAGTCCCTTTGCGATTTGCTTGTGCTCGATAAGCGAGCCGTCCATTCCAATTCTTTCGCAGATACCCTTCGCGCTTACTACGTCAGTAGTCGTATCAATGAGCTGATACTTCAGTGAGCTTGAGCCTGCGTTGACTACCAGAATATTCATATTAAGTTACCTCCAAAGCAGTAAATAAATTCAATACAACTATTATACTACAACATTTTTGATTTTTCAAGAGAAATGAAGAAACTTTTTTTCAAAAAAGGAGATACAAATGTCAAATTTTTGCATAGTATCGGAATTTAATCCTTTTCATAACGGTCATGCATATCTTATCGCCAAGGCGAGAGAAATGGGCGCGGATACGGTGACGTGTATTATGAGCGGAAATTCCACGCAGCGGGGAGAGCTTGCAATTACAGATAAGTATTTGAGAGCGCAAGCGGCGGTAGAATGCGGAGCAGATCTCGTTATAGAATTGCCGTTTCCTTGGTGTTCTGCGAGCGCGGAGTATTTTGCCGATGCGGCGGTAAAGCTGGTTGCTCCTTTCGGTAATAAGCTTATTTTCGGCTCGGAATGCGGTGACGTAGAAAAATTAAGAAGTGCCGCACAGTTTTGCGAATCAAATGAGTTTTCCACGGAATACGAAAAACTCCTTGTTGACGGCGAGGGAGCGGCTAATGCGTTTACAGCTGTGCTCAAATCAAGAGGATATGACTCATTATTGTCAAACGATATTTTGGGGATCTCGTATATTCGCGCAATAATCAGAAACCGGCTTAGCCTAGAGCCGATTACAGTGTCGCGTATAGGAGCGGCATATAACGAGAAAAACGAGGTGAGCGGAGATATTCAGTCTGCAACTGCAATTCGTGCTATGCTTGAGAGTGGTGAGACCGACAAGCTTAAAAAATATATTCCTCGTACTATGTGTCAAAAGCTAATTGAAGAATATAATGGGGGACGATTGACTGATACGGCTGAGATATCTGCATTGCTTCTGGGATTTTTTAGACTTTGCGATGCTGAACAGCTTTCGGATATTGCAGATACGTCCGGCGGAATTGTAAACCGTCTCGTAAGCGCTGCAAAGCAAAGTACGTCTGCGGCGGAAATGCTTGAGGCGGTAAGTACAAAACGATATACCGATGCAAAGCTTCGTCGAGCTATACTCTATTGCTTAACCGGTACTCACGCAAATGCTCTTAAAGCAGAGCCGGAATATACGCTTCTGCTTGCGACTAACGAAAAGGGCAGAGAGCTGCTTGCGAAAAACCGAAGGTGCGGAGGTATATGCGTCGTTACAAAGCCCGCCGATGCACCTAAGGATGCCGAGCAGTATAAGCTTTCTGAAAAGCTTGACTCCGTATATTCTCTTGCAAGGAAAAATAAGTATTCCTGCGATTTTTTTCTTAAAAAAGGAGCGTATATTCAAAAGTAATACGCGTTTATTTCATTCTTTACTTGACAAAAGGTTTTTGTCGTGCTATAATTTATCTGTATTTGTGTAAAATGATATAAAATAGATGAAAGGTGTATTTGATATGGCAGAAAAAAGAGAAAAGGTCGGAGGTAAGTATCTCGAATATAAGGGAAAGCCGCTCGTAAGAGAAGGCGATACTATATGCTACGGCGATATGGAAGATAAATGTATTCTTATTTTGGAAATAATGTCACACAAGAAAACGGCTGACGGCGAGCTTCCCGATAAAATTTTGATTCAGGTTGTTGATTCCAAGAATCAATCAAACATTCTTCGTCAGGGTTCTAAGGACGGTCTTTACGAGGCGTTTAACCTCGGGCTTATATGGCTTGAGCACGAGTTAAAGAAGAGCGGGGAATAATTTAAAGGAAAAAGTTCGATAAAAATTGGTTTTTTCTGAAAAAAATTTGAAATAGCTATTGCAATTTTAAATTATTGTGATACAATATATGTGTAATCTTAAAACGGAGGTATATTATCATGGCATACAAAATTTCCGATGATTGCATCGCATGTGGCGCATGTGCAGAGGCTTGCCCTGTAAATGCTATCAGCGAAGGCGATTGCAAGTATGAGATCAATCCCGATGAGTGCATCGAGTGCGGTGCTTGTGCTGAAGCATGTCCTGTTTCTGCACCTGCAGCTGAATGATCTTTTTATCCGGTAACATAAGGATAACCAAACACAGGCTGTTGCGGATGCAACAGCCTATTGCTTTAATCGGAGGAAATATTATGTCAAACCAGATGGGGATAGAGCTTTTGCCGGACGAGCGTCTTGACGAGGTTAACGAGCGTATAACCATAATACAGAAAAAAGACGGTCTTACCTTTGGAACGGATGCGTATTTTCTTGCGTCTTTTATAAAGCAACAGAGATATGCGCATGCGGTTGAGCTTGGTACAGGTACGGGAATAATATCGCTTTTATGTGCTTCAAAGGATAAGCTTGGAGTTATTGATGCCATTGAAATTCAAAAGGATTTTTACGATATAGCAAAACGCAACGCAGTGCTTAATGGGCTTGAAGGACGTATACGTCTTATTTGTGAGGACGTAAGAAACGTCAGCAGCGTTACTGTCGGAGGCGAGGTTGATGTTGTTTTTACCAATCCACCTTATATGACACTTGACAGCGGAAAGCGAAATACCTCGGATAGAAAATACATAGCGCGCCACGAGGTGTGCGGAGATATAGGAGATTTTTGTGCGACTGCGCGCAGACTGTTAAAGCACGGTGGAAGATTTTACTGTGTGTGGCGTCCCGACAGGCTTTCATCGCTCTTTTCAGCTATGAAAAATAACGGTCTCGAGCCTAAACGGTTGGTTTTTGTGCACGGTGATGCAGATGCGGAGCCGTCGATGGTATTGGTATCTGCCACCAAGGGCGGAGCAGAGGGTTTGCGTATTTTACCGCCGATATTCTTGCATGAGACGGATACTAAAAAAGATGGGGTGAGACAGCTTACTCAAAGGGCAATCCGAATTTATGAGACGATGGATATAACGGAGTAATTTTATGGAAGCAATGAAAAGGGTATTGAGTCACGTTCGAAGAGCAGTTGATGACTACTCAATGATAAAAGAAGGAGATAAGGTAGCAGTCGGTGTGTCGGCAGGTAAGGATTCGCTGACGCTACTCTGCGCTCTTGCTGAATTAAGGCGATTTTATCCAAATAAATTCGAGCTTATCGCAATTACTGTTGATATGGGCTTTGAGGGAACGGATTTTTCGTCGATACAAGCACTTTGCGACGAGCTTGGAGTTGAATACCATATTATTGAAACTCAAATCTCAAAGGTGATTTTTGACGTTCGCAAGGAGAAAAATCCTTGCTCACTTTGCGCAAAGATGCGCCGCGGAGCACTTTATAGCGGTGCGAGAGCGCTTGGCTGTACCTCTGTTGCTCTCGGACATCATTTTGATGACGTGGTGGAAACCTTTATGCTTAACCTCTTTTACGAGGGAAGAATTGGTTGCTTCCAGCCCGTAACGTATCTCACCAAAACGGAAATAACGCTTATACGTCCTATGATTTTATGCCC
>SVQL01000102.1 GCA_015065365.1 Oscillospiraceae bacterium
AAGTACGGCGGAAACGCTATGATAAACGAGGAGCTTAAAGAGGCAGTTATGGGAGATCTCGTACTGCTCGCGCTTATCGGTATCAAGGTCGTGCTCGTTCACGGCGGGGGACCTGAAATTACCGAAATGCTTGCAAAGGTAGGTAAAAAGACGGAGTTTCTCAATGGCTTGCGCGTTACCGATAAGGAAACGGTTGAGATCGTTCAGATGGTGCTTGCGGGCAAGATCAATAAGAATCTTGTAAATACTATCCAGAACAAGGGCGGCAAGGCGATCGGTCTTTGCGGTGTTGACGGACACATGATAAAGGCGGCGCAGATAAGCGAGCAGCTCGGTTACGTCGGTGAGGTAACGGACGTTAACGTAGAGCCTATACTCGACGTTCTTGATAAGGGATATATCCCCGTAATCTCCACCGTCGGCTGTGATGATGCAGGGAACACCTACAACATAAATGCCGATACTGCGGCGGCGCGAATTGCGGGCGAGCTTAAAGCGGAGTGCCTTATATCCATGACGGATATCGAGGGTATTCTCAGAGATAAGAACGATCCCTCAACGCTCATATCCAAGATTTGCGTGAGTGACGCGCCTCAGCTTATGAAGGAGGGCGTTATAAGTGGCGGCATGATTCCCAAGGTCAACTGCTGCATCGAGGCTATAAGACGAGGAGTACATAAGGTATTTATTATCGACGGACGTGTTCCGCACTCCATTCTTATTGAAACTCTTACTGACGAAGGTATGGGAACAATGTTTGTTTCCGGTAAAAAATATCCTAAATAATTTTGCGGTGTAATTTATGAATATAAAAGAACTTGATAACAAATACGTTGCCCCAACGTACGCAAGATTTCCCGTTTGTATAACGGGCGGAAAGGGCTCTCTTGTATACGATGACGAGGGACGGGAATATATCGACCTTGGAACGGGAATTGCGGTTAACACCTTTGGTGTTGCGGACGACGAGTGGATTGCGGCGGTAACAGCGCAGCTTTCTGCCGTACAGCATACCTCTAACCTCTATTACAGTGAGCCCTGCGCGCGCCTTGCGGCAGAGCTTTGCAGTAGGACAGGAATGAAAAGAGTGTTCTTTTCAAACTCGGGTGCTGAGGCAAACGAGTGTGCTATAAAGGCGGCAAGAAAATACGGAGAGATCAATAAGGGCGAGGGGTATACCACTATCATAACCCTGAAGGACAGCTTCCACGGACGTACGCTTACGACTCTTGCGGCGACGGGACAGGACGTTTTTCATAAGGATTTTTTGCCCTTGACTGACGGCTTCGTGTACGCGGCGGCAAATTCAAAGGAAGACGTTATCAAGCTTACAAGTGAAAACAAGTGCTGTGCTGTAATGTTTGAGGTCGTACAGGGCGAGGGCGGAGTGCTCCCACTTAAAGCGGAATTCCTTACGTGGCTTGAGGACTTTGCAAAGAAAAACGACTTGCTTCTTATCGCGGACGAGGTTCAGACGGGTAACGGACGAACGGGTGAGCTTTACGGATATATGAATTTTGGTATCAGCCCCGATATCGTTTCTACCGCAAAGGGGCTTGGCGGCGGTTTGCCGATCGGCGCTACGATGCTTGGAGAGAAGGTTGAGGGCGTTCTCGGCGCGGGAATGCATGGTTCAACGTTCGGAGGAAATCCCGTATGCGCGGCAGGTGCTTTGAATATACTTTCAAGGCTTGACGGAGAGCTTCTTGACGGGGTAAAGCGCAAGAGTGAATACATTTTCAGTGAGCTTGAGGGTGCAAAGGGAGTAAAGAGTGTAAGTGGACTCGGTCTTATGATAGGAATTGAATGTGAACGTCCCGTTTCGGAAATAATAGAAGAATGCAGAGAAAAGGGAGTTCTTGTTATCAAGGCAAAGCAAAAGGTAAGACTTTTGCCGGCACTTAACATAGACGATGAAATCTTAATAAAAGCAATAAATATTTTGAAGGAGGCGTGTGCTAAATGAAACACCTTTTAAAGCTTATGGATCTTACCGAGAGGGAGATCGTAGAAATACTTAATACGGCAGATCAGCTCAAGTATGAAAAGAAAAACGGAATCAAGCATCATATACTTGCGGGTAAGACGCTCGGAATGATATTTGAAAAATCCTCTACGAGAACGAGAGTATCGTTTGAGGTCGGAATGTACGACCTTGGAGGTACGGCACTGTTTTTAAGCTCGCGTGACCTTCAGATCGGACGCGGCGAGCCTGTTCAGGATACCGCGCGTGTTCTTTCGAGATACCTTGACGGAATTATGATCCGTACCTTCGATCAGGAGGAGGTTGAGTCTCTTGCGCGTTGCGGAACTATTCCGATAATCAACGGTCTTACGGACTACTGCCACCCCTGCCAGGTGCTTGCCGATCTTATGACGATCAGAGAGCATAAGGGCTGTATAAAGGGTAATAAGCTCTGCTATATCGGTGACGGAAACAACATGACAAACTCGCTCATAGTCGGCGGAATCAAGATGGGAATGAGCGTATCGGTCGCTTGCCCCAAGGGATACGAGCCTGATGCGGAGATCATGAGATGGGCGTCTGTCAACGGAGAATTTACTTGCACTGATAATGTTTTGGAAGCAGCTAAGGATGCTGACGTGCTCTATACCGACGTATGGGCTTCCATGGGCCAGGAGGGTGAGGCGGCAGAAAGAAAGAAGATCTTTGCCGGCTACCAGATAAACAGCGACGTTATGGCTGTGGCTCATAGCGATGCAATGGTCCTTCACTGCCTGCCTGCTCACCGCGGCGAGGAGATCACGGATGAAATTATTGAGGCACATGCCGCTGAAATATTTGACGAAGCAGAGAACCGCCTGCACGCGCAGAAGGCAGTTCTTGTAAAATGTCTTGCGTAAGAGGTGCATATGAAGAAAGTATATTTGGTTACAGAGGACGGACACAGCTTTGAGGGCTATGCCTTCGGAGCGCAAGCAGAGGTTACGGGCGAGCTTGTGTTCAACACGGGAATGGTTGGTTATATCGAGACTCTCACCGATGCGGCTTATTACGGACAGATAGTAGTCGAGACGTTTCCTCTTGTCGGAAATTACGGCATTATACCCTCGGACTTTGAGGGCAAGTGCGCCGTAAAGGGACTTATCGTTCGCGAGTGGTGCGATGCTCCCTCGAATTTCAGATGCGAATACGACCTTGATAAATACCTTAAGGATAACGGTATTCCCGGAATTTACGGAATAGACACGAGAGCTATTACCAAGCACATAAGAGAAAACGGCGTAATGAACGCGAAGATCTGCTATGAGCTTCCTTACGATCTTGACGAGATCAAGTCTTATAAGATAACAGACGCAGTAGCGGCTGTTACTGCTGAAGAAAAGAAAGCTTTTGATGCCGAGACCGCAAAATACAACGTAACCGTTGTTGATTACGGTATCAAAAAGAGCTTTATCGACGAGCTAATAAAGCGTAACTGTAACGTAACCGTAGTTCCTTCTAATACATCTGCCGAGGAGATCCTTGCAGGCAAGCCCGACGGAATTCTTCTTTCGGGCGGACCCGGAAACCCCGCAGATTGCGCGGAGTATATTGCTGAGGTTAAAAAGCTTATGGGAAAGACGGCAGTGTTTGGAATAGGCCTTGGTCACCAGCTTATGGCGCTTGCTATGGGCGCTACTACCTACAAGCTTAAATACGGTCATCGCGGAGGCAATCAGCCCTCTCATAAGGTGAACAGCAACCGTACTTATATAACCTCGCAGAACTGCGGCTATGCAGTTGATTCTGACAGTGTAAAGGTTGGATGTGTATCGTTTGTAAATGCAAACGATAACACCTGCGAAGGAATTGAATATGCTGACATGAAGGCGTTCTCGGTACAGTTTTATCCCGAGTCTATCGCAGGACTTCATAGCACATCATTCCTTTATGACAATTTTATCGATATGATGGGAGGTAATTGATATGCCGCTTAATAAGGACATAAAAAAGGTTTTGGTTATTGGTTCCGGTCCTATCGTTATCGGACAGGCAGCGGAGTTCGACTATGCGGGCGCGCAGGCATGTCGCGTTCTTAAGGATGCAGGCGTAAACGTTGTCCTCGTAAACTCCAATCCCGCAACTATAATGACGGACAACGCTCTTGCAGACGAGATATATCTTGAGCCTCTTACTGCGGAAACCGTTAAGAGAATTATCGAAAAGGAAAAGCCCGACAGCCTTCTTGCAGGACTTGGCGGACAGACCGGACTTACCATTGCGATGCAGCTCTCCCACGACGGATTTTTACAGTCGCACGGCGTAAGACTTCTCGGAACTGACGCAAAGGCAATTGATAAGGCAGAGGACAGACAACTCTTCAAGGAGACCATGGAGTCTATCGGCGAGCCCTGTATTCCTTCGGATATTGCAAATGACGTTGAAACTGCGGTAGCAATTGCCGACAGAATAGGATATCCCATTATTATCCGTCCTGCGTTTACGCTCGGCGGTGCGGGCGGCGGTGTTGCAAACAACCGTGAGGAGCTCCTCGTCGTTGCACAGACAGGACTTGACGCATCTCCTATTAATCAGGTTCTTGTTGAAAGATATATTTTCGGCTGGAAGGAAATTGAGTTTGAGACCATGCGTGACGCGGCAGGTAACGCGATCGCCGTTTGTAGCATGGAAAACTTTGACCCCGTTGGAATCCATACGGGTGACTCCATAGTCGTGGCGCCCGCACTGACTCTTTCCAACAAAGAGTATCAGATGCTCCGTACCGCGTCGCTCAATATCGTAAACGCGCTCGGAATCGTCGGTGGCTGTAACTGCCAGTTCGCGCTCAACCCCAACAGCTTTGAGTATGCGGTAATCGAGGTAAACCCCAGAGTTTCCCGTTCCTCGGCACTTGCAAGTAAGGCAAGCGGCTATCCTATCGCAAAGATAACCACTAAGGTTGCTCTCGGATATACGCTTGACGAGATACAGAACGATATTACGGGAAAGACCTGCGCGTGCTTCGAGCCTACGCT
>SVQL01000103.1 GCA_015065365.1 Oscillospiraceae bacterium
TCGACGGTGTGCCGGTTGCGATGTTTGACGAGCGCATGACCACAATGACGGCATCGCGATATCTCAATGAAACGGGAACTCACGGAAAAAAGAGAAAGCAGGTTATAGATACGCTGTCCGCTCAGATAATTTTGCAAAATTGTCTTGATAGGCTTAAATATATGACTTAAGGGAACAATAGGTATGGAAAGTAAGTGCGAAAGCTGTGAATTTTACGATTACGACGAGGAGTACGAGGAATATATCTGCAACGCGCGTCTTGACCAGGACGAGATGTCGAATTTTCTCGGTGGTAGGACAAAGGGTTGCCCGTACTACCGATTCTACGACGAATATAAAAGCGTTCACAAGCAAATTTAAGGAGGCAACTTTATGGGCACGGTGTTCGATTATATTGAATGGAGGGGGGATCTTCCCTTTTCTCAGGTGCCGATAGGAGAGGTTGACAATCTTATTTTTTCAATGATAGCGTATCTTGACTTCAAGAAAATGGTACACACCTCGCCAAAGGCGAAGCCTGTGTCCTTTTTGCTTGCAGCGAAGCGGTATATGCAGGCGAGAAAAAACGACCCGTCGCAGACGCTCGGAGTTTTGTTTTCTCCCGAATTTATCACGCTTATGACCAAGGCGGCAAGGTCGGTACGCTTTGGAAGCGTATATATGGTAGGCTACGTCAACAGAATATCACTGAGCGAGCAGAAGCAGTTTTGCGCCGTTACCTTTCTTATAGGAGAGGGCGATGCGTTCGTCGCCTTTCGCGGTACGGACGATACCATAGTAGGCTGGAAGGAAAGCTTTAATATGAGCCTGCTCGGAAGCGTCCCCTCGCAGAGAGAGGCAGCTAAATACCTTGACAGTATAGCCGAAGCATTCCCAAACAGAAAAATCCACGTCGGCGGACACAGCAAGGGCGGAAACTTAGCCGTGTGGGCATCGGTCAAGTGCTCGGCAGAGACGAGAGAGCGTATTGTCACGGTTTACAGCAACGACGGTCCGGGATTTACAAGAGATTTCGTGTCCCTACCCGAATATAAGCAAATGAGACCGAAAATGCGTATACTTGTTCCGCAATCGTCATTTGTGGGCATGGTGCTTGAGCATGCGGAGGGGCACGACGTAATTCAAAGCACGCAAACGGGGCTTTTGCAGCACGACGCGCTTTCGTGGCGCATAGTCGGCGGTAGCTTTATACATCTTGAGGGCTTGACCGACGAAGCCAGACGAATTGAAAGAACGCTGAAAAGGTGGATGCGGGAAATGCCGCCAGACGAGAGAGAGCGGGTACTCGATTCTATTTACGAGGTGCTTTGTGCCAACGGAAGAACGCTGACGGATTTCAGTAACGATAAGACGCGACTTATAAGAGCGTGGAATACCTTTGATCCCGAAACGCGCAAGCTTATAAGAAAATTCATTCGCCTTGTCGTTAATAACACCAAGAAAAATAAGGTGAAATGATTTAAATAGAAAAAACAGGCAGATGCAAATGCATCTGCCTGTTTTTTGGCACGGCGTAAGGGATTCGGTCTCGCCTGCGGGCTCGGTCCCTCCGCGGCTCTGACACCACACTGTGGTGTCATTCACTACCGCGTCGCCTTCGAATCCCTCCCACACGAAAAAAAGACAGATGCAAATGCATCTGTCTGTTTTTTGGCACGGCGTAAGGGATTCGAACCCCCGACCTTTTGGTTCGTAGCCAAACACTCTATCCAGCTGAGCTAACGCCGCATAGCACAAAGCAAACTGTTGCTCGCCTCATGCGTACCCGTATATAATAACACAATTTATTTCTTTTGTCAATACTTTTTTTGAGATTTTTTAGAAAAATTACCGTAAGTCAATTATCTATATCCAAGTAATCATTTGTTCTGCCAATGCTGCATTTGCGTAAATTTCCTTCGGAGATATCCGTTCAATAAATTCGGGTGGGACTGGTGAATTAAGACAGAGCGATAAATCAGCAAGTGCAGCTTTTTTAAGCGTGTCGATATATTTTTCTATTTCGCAGCAGTCCAAATCCATATTTCCCGAGAAGCTGGCGCACAAGGCGTTTATATCAAGGCAAAAAAAGTCAAGAATACGGTGCTTTGGCGGCTCAAGAAGTAAAAGAGGAGTATCTATACAAATTCCTTTTTTTATAAATCCGTTGAATTCTCTATGCTCACCCTCAAGGCTGCAAAATACCGATCTCATAAGTGAAGTACATTCAATTGCTCTGGCGGGGGTTTTTACTTGTGTACATAAAAGAGAAAAACGCCCCCAAACGCCTGCGCGATAAAGAGCTCTTATCCGCGCTTTGAAAAGGTCTTTGCTTTCGCTAAAAGGAATTTTTGCCACAAGCTTTACTCCCGTGTTTTGATCTGCAATCTCGCAAAAATATTCGTAAGCGGTTTCTTCGTCAACGAGTCGCTCGTTCTCTTGTATGACGATTCCGTCACATCCCTCGGGCGAGGGAGCTTGCATTGAGAGGACGGATAGCTTTTTTCTTATAATATACGGGCGGTAATACAGATAAGAGGTTATCGCTTCTATGTCCGGATTTACGAACAGCTTACCTTCGCTGGGAGCGAGAATGGCGATAGAGGAGTGCTCGCAGAAATCCGCCCCTGAAAAAGAGGGGCTGATACAAAGCGTAGGTAGATGACAAAACTCCGCAAGAGATGATGCCAAGCGCCTTTTGTCGGGGTCGAGAAAAGACGGAAGTATCATGCCGACGGCACCACTGAGCAGCTCTTCGTCAAGCTCATAGCTGCCATCCCATATAAGTATAGCGGCGCCGTCTGCATAATGCGACGCAAGTGTTCTTGCGTTTAAGAGATGTCCGGCAACGGTATTAAGTGCACTCGTCATTCTTTTTCCCGAATACTCAATCATAAAAATTATCCTCCAATGGCTATAATAGCCCTTGAAGGATAGTTTGCTACGCAATGACTTAAAATATTCGTCAGCTCTTTATCATAATTGAGGGGGCGCCGTCAAGGAGTGATTTGATAGTCCGTATGTACTCCGTAGGAGAGCATGCCTCGTATTTTCTGAATACCCCGGAAAAATGATGAACGGAGCAGAAGCCGCATCGCATTGCTATCTCCGTGCATGAAAGCTCACCGCTGCGAAGAAGCTCCTTCGCGTGCTCTATGCGTATTCTCATGAGGTGCTCCATTGCCCCATGACCGAAATTCTTAGAGAAAAGATTTTTAAGGGTGGTGGGACTTACGGCAAATTTTTTGGTAAGATCAGAAAATGTTATTTTTTGGCTTATGTTTTCCTTCATATAGTGAAGGATTTCCTCAAGCATAAAGTTTTTTGAGGATTGAGAGGGAGCTTGCGGAAAACGAGCTGAAGGGGATTTTTGACGTATTATGTGAATGAGTAAGAGCTCTACGTAGTTCTGAATAGCTTGTTCCGTGGCAAAATACGTGTTGTCTTGTTTGCGGATAAGCTGGCGGTCGTGAAGCATTCCAAGCTCATTGGAAAACGTAAGCTTTGCCTCGCTAAGTACCGCAAACAGCGCTGAGGCAATGAATGAGTCTGTTTTTAGTATTTTTTCAGACACCTCATAAAGCTCGGGTGTATTTGAATTAAAGCTGACGATTATGGAGTTTGCCGCCTTGCCGCCTACAACGCGTACGTTGTGGTATTGCTTGGGGGGGTGAATGAAAATGTCACCGTGATGCAATATAAGCTCGCGGTTGTCGGCGCATATACTGAGTGTTCCGTTATCGCAGTATATCAGCTCCCAAAAATCGTGTGATTCTCCCGCATATTTGAAATTTGGGGTATATTCAAAATAGTGAATTGAGATGATACTGTCAACTGAAAGCGAGCGCTTGAGCTTTGTTGCAACGTAATTCATAGCATCCTCCAATATTCTTAATGGGATAATTATACTATTTTTTTTGAGAAAAGTCAATAAAAGGACATAAATTATACCAAATATATAAAAAAACCGTCGTTTTGTCTAAAGACAAAAGCTTATTGTTGTGATAAAATAAGCACGAAGTTTTAAAAATAAACGGAGAAGCGATATGAAAATTTTAGTTGTTGACAATTATGCTGAGATGTCCCGCGCGGCGGCTGATATATTTGGCGAGGTAATTAAGGAAAATCCTACCTGTGTTCTCGGACTTGCTACCGGTGATACACCTATCGGACTTTACGACTGTCTTATTGACGACTACAAGACAGGAAAGCTTGATTTTGCGGGCGTTCGTACCGTAAATCTTGACGAATATTATCCCATAAGCCCCGATAATGACCAGAGCTACCGTTATTTTATGAATGAGAAGCTTTTTGATTCTATCAATATCGACAAGAAGAATACAATGGTTCCCGACGGACTTGCAAAGGATGCGAATAAGTTCTGCCGCGAGTACGAGGAAATGATAGATTCCTTGGGCGGAATCGACGTTCAGGTGCTTGGCGTGGGAAGAAACGGTCACGTTGGCTTTAACGAGCCCGAGGACGGCTTGTATCCCTATACTCATCTTACCGATCTTACGGCAAATACCATTGAGGCAAACTCCCGCTTCTTTGCCAGCGAGGCTGACGTCCCGAAGCAGGCGCTTACTATGGGTATGAGCAGTATTTTTAAGGCAAGAAAAATAGTGGTTATGGCTAGCGGAAAGGGAAAGGCAGAGGCTGTTAAGACTATGCTCGGCGGCAGAATTACCACGAGCTGCCCCGCTACGCTTCTTGCTTTGCATAACGACGTAGTTCTTATTTGCGACAAGGACGCTTATTCTTTGGTTTAATACTAAAAAACAAAAATGGATTGCTTTTAGCGTGATACTCTTAACGGAGTATCACGCAGTCAAATCCGTCTTCGACGGGTGAAATCCACCTTCGGTGGATGAAATCGCTTCCGCGGTGAAATCCTGCTTTGCAGGGTTGTATTTAGACGGAT
>SVQL01000104.1 GCA_015065365.1 Oscillospiraceae bacterium
TGAATTTGCTAAAAAGGGACTTTTCAGCCCCGCGCCCGTAAATCTCGGAAGTCGCTGTACGGTATTCATGAACTCGTCCGTAAAGCAGTCGCAACGCGACGGTGCTACGGTAGAAGATATTTCCGCAGGCCTTTCTGTGAGCGTGGTCAAAAATGCAATCTACAAGGTTATACGCGCAGGCAGCCCAGACGAGCTTGGGGAGCATATCGTCGTTCAGGGCGGCACGTTCTACAACGATGCGGTGCTCCGCGCATTTGAGCTTGAGCTTGGACGCGACGTTATCCGTCCCGAAATCGCGGGAATAATGGGAGCTTACGGCGCGGCTCTCGCGTCGATGAAGCTCGATTCCTCGTCAATTTTGAGCAAGGAACAGCTTGACTCTTTCGTGCATATTTCAAAATCCGCCGTATGCCGTGGCTGTACCAACAACTGTCACCTGACGGTAAATACCTTTAATGACGGCAAAAAATTCATATCGGGAAATCAGTGTGAAAGAGGACTTGGACTCTCGTCCGAGCAAAATCTTCCCAACCTTCATCAGTTCAAGCGCGACCTTTTGACAAGTCTTGTTAGCGAAAAGAGGGGCAAGTCGCGCGGAACGGTAGGACTTCCCCTTGCCCTCGGCTCTTATGAGCTTTTGCCGCTTTGGCATGCGCTTTTTTCCGCTCTCGGCTTTAACGTTGAGGTATCCAGCATGTCCACAAAGCGCACCTACGAAAAGGGACAGTTCACTATTCCCTCTGATACTGCCTGCTACCCCGCAAAAATCATGCACGGGCACGTCGAGGAGCTTGCCGAGAGAGGTGTTGACGCGATATTCTACCCCTGCCTTACGTACAATATAGACGAAAAGGACTCGGATAATCACTACAATTGCCCCGTCGTGGCGTACTATTCGGAGCTGTTGAACGGTAATATGAACGTACTCAAGCGCACCCGCCTGCTCGCTCCCTACCTAAACATCAACGTGCGCCGCGAGTTTGCGCGCGGGCTCTACAATTATCTCTCACCCATATATCCCGATATAAGAAAATCGGAAATACGCCGAGCAATCAAAAAGGGCTTCCGCGCGTACGACGATTATATGAAGAAGGTACGCCTTGAGGGCGAGCGCGCCTTAAAGGTCGCTCGCGAGCAGGGCAAGCGCATTATGATACTTGCGGGCAGACCTTATCACGTTGACTCAGAGATAGGTCACGGCATAGATAAGCTTGCCAATTCGCTCGGCTTTGCCGTTGTCAGCGAAGACAGCATCTGTCATCTTACCGAGAAGCAGAGCGTGCGCGTTCTCAACCAATGGACATATCACGCCCGTCTTTACCGCGCGGCGCGCTTTGCAACCGAAAACGACGACGTGGAGCTCGTTCAGCTGGTGTCCTTCGGCTGTGGCGTTGACGCAATAACCACGGACGAGGTCCGCTCGATTCTTGAGTCAAAGGGTAAGTTCTACACACAGATAAAAATTGACGAGATTACCAATCTCGGAGCAGTAAAGATACGACTGCGCAGTCTTATCGGCGCGCTTGAGCAGTAAGGAGACCGTATGGAAAAAAATTACGTTGCCTTTACAGAGCAAATGAAAAAGGATTACACCATTCTTATTCCCAATATGCTCCCGATGCACTTCACGCTTATAGCAAAGGTGCTTAATAACTACGGATTTAATACCGAGATACTTTTGACGGAAGGTCAGGCAATAAAGGATACGGGGCTTAAATACTGCCACAACGACACCTGCTACCCTGCGATTTTAGTCATAGGTCAGTTTATTGAGGCACTTCAAAGTGGCAAGTACGACACCGACAAGGTAGCTCTTATCATGTTCCAGACGGGTGGCGGTTGCCGCGCCTCAAACTACATAAATCTCATAAGAAAGGCTGTTGCCAAGGCGGGATTTGCTCACGTTCCCGTAATTTCCTTCAGCTTTTCGGGAATTGAGCATCACCCGGGCTTTAAGCTCTCTCTCGGAATGATACACCGCATGATGTACGCCGTATTTTACGGAGATCTGCTTATGCTGCTTAAAAACCAGTGCGAGCCATACGAGATAAAAAAGGGAGAGAGCCGTCAGAAGGCGGACGAATGGACGGACAGACTTGCAGCCGAGATGACCTCGGGCAGAATATCTTACCGTAAGGTAAAGGAAAACTACCGCAAGATAATAAAGGATTTCTACAATATTCCGCGCGAGGCGGTCAAAAAAACGCGCGTTGGCGTGGTAGGCGAGATATTCGTCAAGTACGCACCCTTCGCAAACAACAATCTCGTTGATTTTCTCGTCAGCGAGGGCGCCGAGGTAACCGTCCCGGGACTACTTGACTTTTGCCTTTACTGTGTTTATAACAGCATTGTTGACAGAAAGCTGTACGGCAGAAACAAGCTTCTTTACGGCGGCTACAAGATCGTTTTCAGATTCCTCGTTAAAAAACAAGCCGACATGATAAGGATAATTGAGGAAAACTCCGATTTCGATCCGCCTACTCCCTTTGAGCATACGATTTCTCTTGTCGACGGATACATCGGACTTGGTACGAAAATGGGCGAGGGCTGGCTTCTTACCGCTGAAATGCTTGAGCTTGCCGACAAGGGTATACCAAATATCGTCTGCGCGCAGCCCTTCGGCTGTCTGCCTAACCACATCTGCGGCAAGGGTATTATGAAGCCCCTTAAGGAGCGCAATCCCGATATAAATATCGTCGCAATAGACTACGACGCGGGCGCTACCGCCGTCAATCAGGAAAACCGCATCAAGCTCATGCTTGCAAACAGCAAGGAGGCAGAGGACGCGAAGGACGCGGTGGATGCGGTTGTCGCTTTTTGAAAAAAGCTCCGCAAAAACTTTATAAAATTTTTTTTGCAGAGTGTGACATATTATTTAATTGAATATTTTTTATGTTTTAAAGCAGAAAGACGGCGGACTTCTAAAGAGTCCGCCGTCTTTCCGGTTTAATGGATTATTCTATTATAGCGTGTACGGGCATACCGTCACGGTACTTTATCGGATACTCGCCCTTAATGAGAGGAAGCAGATATTCACAGCAGGAATCCGTAACGTTGTTGTTATCCTCGGTTATAAATTCGTCGGGAACGTATCTGGTTACGTTTGCAATTCCGCGAACGCTTGCGGAATCTATCTCGCAGACGTACTTCTCTCCTTCAGCGCGGCGGAATACCATAACGACTCCGCTGACACCCGTAACAGCCGCCTCAACGGCGCTTCGTCCGATTTTTACGGATTCCTCAATATCCGTAAGAGAAATAAGATGTCCCGCGCAGCGCTGGGGCAAATTCAGTTCAACCGAACGCGCCTTGCAGCCAAAGTGCTCTCTTACGCTCATTTCAAGCGCCTTGCCCGTTCCCGCAAGATATTTGTGACCGAATGCATCGGTAACTCCGCTCTGCGTTCCCTCGCCAACGTAGCGACCGTCCGCAAAGCGCAAGCCCTCTGAAACCGCAACGACTACATTGGGATGCTTCTCAAAAGCCTTTTCAATGTCGCTATAGAAGCTTTCCATATCGAAGCTTCTTTCGGGAAGATATACGTAATCGGGTGAAAAGCCGTTGACTACTCTGCCGATGGCGCTCGACGCGGTAAGCCAGCCTGCGTCACGTCCCATAATTTCAACAATAGTGACTGCCTTTACTTTATATACACTGCAATCGCGTATTATCTCGGACATAGTTGTCGCGATATACTTTGCAGCCGAACCAAATCCGGGAGTATGGTCGGTGAGTGCCAAATCGTTGTCTATGGTCTTGGGAACTCCCACTATCCTCATCTCAACACCTGCCTTCTCCGCGTATACGCTGAGCTTTGCGACGGTATCCATAGAGTCGTTACCGCCTATGTAGAAAAAGTAGCGGATATTAAGACCTTCAAGGATTTCAAACAAACGGCGGTAAAGCTCCTTGTCTGCCCCGTCCTCGGAATCGGGCTTCGGGAGCTTTTTTCTGCACGAGCCGAGTGCCGCAGCGGGAGTCTGCTCGAGTATCTTCAAATCGTCCTCGCTGCCGAAAAGCTTGCCGAGGTCTACGACTCTCTCCTCAAGAAGTCCCTCGATACCGTTTCTCATTCCGTATACGGTACCTATGCACTCCGCAGCAAGAGCGCCTCTGATAACGCCTGCGAGCGTTGCGTTTATTGCGGCTGTCGGTCCGCCCGACTGACCTACGATTGCATTCCCCTTCAACATAAAAAGCCTCCAAATCAAGTGTTTTTCTTAACACGTATATTTTACCACTAAATTCGACTTTTGTCAATACGGCTTAGCGTCCGATGCAAATATTTAGAGGTAACGTAGCATATTATTTAGGGAAAAAGCTTTATAGGAGGGCGCTTTTATGCTCGCAGGAATCATTTCTCTGTTTACGAACTTTATCCACCTTATTCTTGGTATAAATACACCGCAAAATTTTCCGCCCCCGCTTCCGCCCGATGAGGAGCGCAAATACTTTTTGCGGGCAGAGACGGGAGACACGGAGGCACGAAAAAAGCTTATTCTTCACAATTTGCGGCTCGTTTCCCATATCGTCCGAAAATATTACGCGTCAAGCAAAAACCAAGAGGACCTCGTTTCCATCGGCACGATAGGTCTTATAAAGGCAGTTGACTCCTTCAAGGTTGCGGGCGGCGCAAAATTTGCGACCTACGCCGCGCGTTGCATACAAAATGCTATCCTATCATAACGGACTTTTTTGGAGCATATGACGCAGATAAAGTTCCATATGATCAAAAATGGCGTGTATTCCAGCAATTAGGCGAGCAAACAT
>SVQL01000010.1 GCA_015065365.1 Oscillospiraceae bacterium
TCTTGTTCTTGGCGGCAAGCTTCCCGACGGCGGTATCGACGCGGTTATTCCTTCGGTTCTTATGGAGGTACTCGGTGGAAGCACGCTCGGTATAATTTTACTTGCAATAATTATGATATTGCTTCTTTCAGCGTCTATGTCAACATTAGAAGCCGTTGTACTTACGTCTGCCTCAGCAGTTGCCGTTGACCTTATTCCCGCAGTAAGCAAAAAGGAATTTACCGCCAAGAAGCAGATGGCACTTACGAGAATACTTTGCCTTGCGTTTATTGCTTGCTCGTTTATATTCGCAACACAAAATATCCCGATAATTGTAAATCTTATGTCATTCTCATGGGGAATAGTTTCGGGCTGCTTTATAGGTCCGTATATTTGGGGACTTTTCTCAAAGAGGATTACCAAGATCGGAGCATACGCGGGTATTATTTCCGGACTTCTTACGGTTGGCGGCGCAACACTCGTTATTACAATAACGTCGGGCTTTAGCGCGGCAGCATCAAAATCTCCCGAAATGGGAGTTATAGCAATGGCAGTTTCATTCGTTATCGTTCCGCTTGTTAGCCTTCTTACTAAAAATACGGAGCAGGAAAAGGAGCGAGTTGAAGAAATATTTACTTGCTATAACGCAAAATAAGATAAAAAAGTCAAATAAAATTTTAGAAAACTATTGACTTTAGCGAAGTAGTGTGTTATAATTCCGATAACAAATGCGAAGAGCAGAAACCAGTAGGTTGGAAAGAGCCTGGAGAGAGTTGCCGGTTGGTGCGAGGCAAAGGGGGAGTCCTTCACGAATTCATTCTGTTAGCAGTGCGCTGAATAAGAGAGATCTTTAGTAGGATGCAACGGGCGTTCCCGTCACAGAACTAAGGTATGTCAGTACCTGATAAGGCCGCTTCCGCGAGGTTGCGGTGAATTGAGGTGGTACCACGGGATATTTCTCGTCCTCTGTATTCTGTTTCGGAGTGCAGAGGACTTTTTGTTTAGCCTTTGCATAGACCGATTTTAAATTTTAAAATACAATACGCTATGAAAGAGGTAATAAAAATGCAAATGAATTTCCACAGAAAGCTTCCGATTCCGCAGGAGGTAAAGAAGGAGTATGCCCTTACGGAGAAAATGGCACAGGTAAAGGCAGAAAGAGACGAGAGTATTCGCGCTGTATTTGACGGCAGAAGCGATAAATTTATTCTCGTGATAGGTCCTTGCTCGGCAGACCATAGCGAGCCCGTTCTTGATTATATATCAAGACTTCGCAGAGTCGAGGAGAAGGTGGCGGATAAAATAATAATAATTCCGAGAATATATACTAACAAGCCTCGGACGACAGGGCAGGGATATAAGGGAATGCTCCATCAGCCCGATCCCGACGCAAAGCCCGATATGTATAAGGGTATAGTCGCTATCCGCGAGCTTCATCTGGCGGCGCTTCGTGATTACGATTTCTCTTGCGCTGACGAAATGCTGTATCCCGATAACTACCGCTATCTTTCAGACCTTCTGTCGTACGTTGCAGTCGGTGCGCGATCGGTGGAAAATCAGGAGCATAGACTCGTCGCAAGCGGCTTGGAGGCTCCCGTCGGTATGAAGAATCCCACCGGAGGCGATATGGGAGTTATGATGAATTCTATCATGGCTGCACAGTCAAGCCATACCTTTATCTATCGCGGTTGGGAGGTTACGAGCGTCGGAAACGCCTATGCTCACGCTATACTTCGCGGATACGTTGATTATTCGGGTAGAAGCATTTCTAATTACCATTACGAGGATCTTCTCCGCGTTCGAGAGCTTTACGAAAAGTCGAAGCTTTCCAATCCCTCGGTCATCGTAGATACCAATCACAATAACTCCGGAAAGCAGTATCTTGAGCAGGTGCGTATAGCAAAGGATATCGTTCATAGCCGTAATCAGAATGGTGATATCAAGCAACTTGTAAAGGGCTTGATGATAGAAAGCTATATTGAGGACGGAGCGCAAAGCGTCGGAGAGCACGTTTACGGTAAGTCTATAACCGATCCTTGTCTCGGTTGGGAAAAGACGGAGCGCTTGATTTACGATATTGCTGATAAGCTCTAAGAGAAAGATTTTAGAAAAATCGGGAAAATAAGTTTTTCTTGACATTTTTCGATTTTAGTGTTATTATAATACAGTAATATAGACTTTTGAAAGGAAATTATCAAATGGGAAAAACGAGAAAAATGAAACAAGAGCTTAAGGAGAAGCGAGTAAGCTTCTTTGCAGACTTTAAGACGTTTATCACGCGCGGAAACGTGCTTGATATGGCAGTCGGTGTTATTGTAGGCGGCGCCTTTACGGGAATTATCAACGCGCTCAGTAATAACATTTTGAAGCCCGTTATCAACTGGCTTCTCGCGCTCATACTCGGCAAGGATTCGCTCAGCGAGGTGTTTACCTTCCTGACGAAGGCTTATAAGGTAACCGAGGATGGCATTACCACAACGGAGATCGACCTTGAAAACTCTATCTATATTGACTGGGGTGCATTTATTAACGCAATTATTAACTTCTTCCTGATTGCGCTTACTTTGTTTGTAATCGTTCGCATTATAAACGGTATTCGTAAGAAGCTTGATGCGAAGGAGGAAGCAGAGAAGGAAGCAAAGAAGAAGGAGGCGGAGGCTGCCGCAGCTCTTGCTGCTCAAAAGGCAGCAGAGGCAGAGGCTGCACAGAAGGCTGCCGAAAAGGCTGCGCTTGAGCAGATGTACGCAAACATTGCCCGTCAGACCGAGCTTCTTGAAAAGCTTGCTAATAAGTAAATAAAAAAACGGTAAGCGACAATGCAGAAAGAGAGAACAAATCGGTTAGTAGCCGAAATGTCCTCTCTTTTTTTCTGTTTGTTTAATGAAATCGTTGCATAGCAACGATGAAATCTTCACATCGTTCAGATGAAATCCAAGGTCAAGCCTTGGATGAAATCAAATCCGTCCGAGCTTAACCCTGCGAAGCAGGATTTCTCCGCGATAGTGATTTCATCCACCATAGGTGGATTTCACCCGTCGAAGACGGATTTGACTGCGTGATACTCCGTTAAGAGTATCACGCTATTGTCGCTTACCGTTTTTTTATGTTAATTATTTTTTTGTCGAAGCTCGATAAGTCGTTCTTTTATTGCGGCGAGTGCTTCTTGCTCGTTATCAATGCTTTTGACAGCATCCTCCATCGGGCATTGCCCGTCACCACGTCGATTAACTATATAATCTACGCAACTGTCATAATCAATGGCAATTCCGCGGGATTTCAGATATTCAACGGCAGACGTACTGACGGTAATGCCGTAGCAAGCCTTAACGCCACCGAGCGACATAACAGATGCTGCTGCCTTGCCGACTATCTTATCAACAATAACGGCATCCTTAAGTGCTCCGCTTTCGTATAATGCAATAATTGGTGAAATACCGCTTGCGTGCTCAATATTTAGGATTTTGTTGTCCTTAATTACCACGCAGCTCGCTTTATCTTTCATTATGAGATTTTTTGCCGATTGAATAGCATTTTCGTTTTGCTTTAGCATAGTTCTACCCGCCATGAAAATTATTGGTGGTATGATAAGAAATTGAACGATAATGCCCGGCAGTCCCGTTACTATTGCAGACGTTACCGCCAAGGCTTTAATTTCTCCAACAGTAAAAAGGAGTATGTAAAATACGGCAGTATAGGCTATGCGACCGCAGATCATCGTTATTGGGAGGGCTGCATATATACCGAATTTTTTTCTTTCGAGTGGTGTGCTTGAAAAAAGCAGACCGCTTACAAGACCGTAAATCGTGAGCTCGGCAAGCATTATCGGGAGCATGGGAAAGGGAGAAGGCATACCTGTGAGCAGACAGTTAAGCAGTGGCAGCGCTATTCCGCACGTCGCTCCATATACGGGCCCGCAAAAAAAGCCACATAAAAGAACGGGGATGTGCATGGGTAAAAGAATAGTTCCCGCAACACCGAGGCCGTGAGCTAAAGCGTACGGAAGAACTATTCCGAGCGCCAAAAGGAAGCCGGAGACGGTTAATTTTTGCGTTTTGTTTCTTATCATATGAAGATCAGTATTTAAGTCTTGATGAAAAATCTGTCATCATTTCGCTTATCTTGATGTTTTGCGGACATACAGCTTCACACGAGCGGCAGCCTATGCATCCCGACGGACGCTTATCCTCGGGGAGTGCGCGCAGTGCCATAGGAGCAATAAATCCACCATTTGAGTATATTTGCTCGTTATAAAGCTCGATAAGCCAAGGAATATTTATCTCTTGAGGACAGTGATCCGTGCAGTAGCGGCAGGAGGTGCAGGGGAGAGTGCCTACCGACGTCATTTCCCGCGCGATGCTCAAAAGGAGATCGAATTCTTCTTTTGACAGGGGCGTATTCGTTTCGTATGTATCAATGTTTTCCTTGAGCTGCTCAAAGTTAGACATACCCGAAAGCGTTACCTTCACCTCAGGAATGCTTTGAATAAAACGAAATGCCCATTCAGGCAGACTTCTGTCGGGAGCGACAGCCTTAAGACGATCCTCGTATTTTTCGTCGAGCTTGCAAAGGCGACCGCCTCTTACAGGCTCCATTACCCAAACGGGGATATTCCATTCGTTCATCATTTCAACCTTTGCCTTGGCGTTCTGGAAATTCCAATCCAACCAGTTTATCTGAAGCTGGCAGAACTCCATTTCACTTCCGTAAGCCTTTAAAAAACGCTCAAGAGTGGCGAGCGAGCCGTGTGCAGAAAAGCCGAGATGCTTTATTCTGCCGTTTTTCTTTTGCTCGCAAAGGTACTCAAATATTCTGTTTTTTTCGTTGAGATACTCGTCGATATTAAGCTCGCATACGTTGTGGAACATATAAAAATCAAAGTATTCTACGCGACATTTTTCAAGCTGCTTCTCAAATATCTCCTCAACCTTGCCCATATTGTTAAGATCGTATCCGGGAAATTTTGAAGCGAGATAAAAGCTATCTCTCGGATATTCGGAGAGTATTTCTCCCATAGCAAGCTCGGAATTGCCGCCGTGGTAGCCCCATGCGGTATCGTAATAATTAATGCCTCTTTCCATTGCATAGGCAATCAATTTTCTTGACGAGTCCATGTCGATTTCTTTGTTTTCGCCTTTTGTGGGAAGACGCATGCAGCCCATACCGAGTGCAGAAAGCTGTTTGCCTTTGAATTCATTGTATACCATAATATTTCTCCTGTTTTATATTGTTGAGTTCATTAAACGCTCGATTTCTTCGGATTGCTTACCTACGAGATTTTTTATTTCCTCGGCAGTTGCCGCAGGATTGTAGGTTTTGTAATGTACGGTGATTACGTCACCTGCCATAATTCCAAGCTTGTGGAGATGCTCACCCTTGCGCTCATAAGAAACCACCATACAGTCATTAGGCCAGAGAATATCGCGCAATTCCTTTCCTTCCGCGAAGGAGTCGGGATTTACGGTTAGCGGAACTTCAATGACCGTGGGGCTCTTGCCCTTGCTGATAGCGCGTATTTTAGCATCCAAAATTATATCGGTAAAGTCCTCAAGCCCCGATAACTCTACTGTGAGGAAAGCAACTGTTACTGCGAGTATGACGGGAATTACGTTATTGATACCG
This sequence comes from Oscillospiraceae bacterium, assembly GCA_015065365.1. Lineage (GTDB taxonomy): Bacteria > Bacillota > Clostridia > Oscillospirales > CAG-272 > HGM12713. The sequence continues at coordinate 5,599 of SVQL01000010.1, forward strand.
CCAAGCGACTCAATGGCAAACACGCAGGCAGTTATCGGAATACGCGATGCGGCGCCTAAAAATGCGGTAATACCCAATACAACGATCAGAATATAGTGCTCGGGCTCAATAAGCCCCATGGCAATCATAGCCTTTGCACAGAGAGAGCCGATAATTGCACCAAAGGCAAGCATCGGTAGGAAAACACCGCCCGTTACGCCTGCTGTATTTGAAATCATCATTACGACTGCGCGAATCAAAAATACCAAAATAAGCACGTACCAAAGAGTTTGGGTGTGAAGAAGGCTATCTGCCAGGGAATGTCCCGTGCCAAGCGTATCAGAGAGGAAAAATCCAACTAGGCATATGCAAGCGAAAAGTATCGGAAACAAAATTTTGACAGAAACTTTTTTGAGAATTACGTGTATAAGCTTGTCTATGAGTACGTATAGACGGGTGAAAAGAATAGAAACCAAGCCGCATATAAGACCAACCAAGAGCGGGGCAAAGAAAAGCCTTGGTGAGATTGGTGCAATTGTGGAGATGTCAAAAAGAGTGCTTGAGGCTATACCCAACAGCGCAAGAATTTTTACTGACACCTGCGCGGATATGACCGAAAGAGATGCTACTGTCAGAAGTATGGGAGAAAAGTGCTTGTGCAACTCCTCCATAGAAAAAATAATTGCGGAGAGAGGAGATGAGGTTGCGATTGAAAATCCTGCCGATGCTCCCCCCGTCATAACGTACTGGCGCCAGCCCTTGTGGCGCTTACCGCCCAAGCACTTAACGACACCGTCACCAATAGCAGTGCCCAGTTGAACACACGGGCCTTCTGTGCCAAGCGGTATGCCGCAAAGCAGAGTGAATGCGGCTGAATACGGAAGGATAAAAACGCTTGCCAGCCACTTGAAGCTTACTATACCGCGAATAGCGGCAACAGATGTGGAAATACCGCCGCCGCGACAGCTGCGCGAATAAGACAGAATAAAGCTCGAAGCAAGTCCTATGAGAGAAACTCCTATTACAAGAACGGGAAGCCATACGGGATTTGAACGCACCGCGCCATATATTATTTCGGATAAATGAATGACAAGCTCTGCCGCCAGCTTAAATGCGGTTACCGCAACGGCAGAGAAAAAACCTGCAATAACCGAAAAGTACAGGCAGGGAAAGAGCAAATTTTTAAAATAATTATAGTGATGTTTTCTCATAACAAGCTCCACGTAACAGACGTATACTTACGTTAAACTTTACAGTGATTTTTCAAGTAATTATAACATATTTTGTCTTGAATTTCAATCGTTTTATGATATTTTACGAGCTATACCAAGATATTTTAATTTTTACAGAACGATATCGTCAATAGCCTTAAGCTCTTGCTCGGAGAAGCGAAGATTTTGAGTCATATTAAGATTTTCCGCGATCTGCTCGGGCTTGGACGCACCGATAAGAACGCTTGTTATTCCTTCACGGCTGTAAACCCATGAAAGCGCCATTTGCGCCAACGTTTGGTTTCTATTCTCGGCAATCTCGTTAAGCCTATTGATTTTTTCAAGCATCTCGTCGGAAAGCGCGCGCTCATTCAAAAATCTGCCGTCCGTTTTTACACGGCTGTCCGTGGGTATACCGTTAAGATAGCGATTGGTAAGCAGGCCTTGGGCAAGCGGACTGAAAACTATGATTCCTTTTTTTGCCTCGACGGATCTTTTCAAAAGTCCGTTTTTTTCTACCGTTCTGTCAAGAATAGAGTATCTGTTTTGGTTAATTATAAAGGGACAGTGCAGCTCATTGAGTATTTCTGCCGCGCGAAGCATAGTTTCACCGTCGTAGTTTGAAAGACCTACGTAAAGTGCCTTTCCGCTTTTCACAATGCTGTCAAGCGCCCACATTGTTTCATAAAGCGGTGTTTCGGGATCCATTCTGTGGTGGTAAAAAATATCTACGTAGTCAAGCCCCATCCTTTTAAGACTCTGGTCAAGGCTGGCAGTAAGATATTTTTTGCTGCCCTTATCTCCGTAAGGTCCGGGCCACATGTAGTATCCCGCCTTTGTGCTGATTATCAGCTCGTCGCGGTACGGCAAAAGGTGCTCGTGAAGTATTTTGCCGAAATTTGTTTCGGCACTGCCTGCGGCGGGGCCATAATTATTTGCCAGATCGAAATGAGTAATTCCGCTGTCAAAAGCGGTAAAGCACATATTGCACATGTTTTCATAGCTTGCGTTATCGCCGAAGTTGTGCCAAAGTCCAAGAGATACTGACGGCAGCTTCAATCCGCTGTCGCCGCAGCTTCTGTATTCAATGGAGTCGTATCTTTTTTCATTTGCCATGTATTTCATAGTTTTCCCTCTAATAAAATATTTTACGGAATAAGTGTATCATAGAATACCGTCTTTGTCAATAGTTGTGCCACCCCAAGCGAATAATATTCGCGTAAATAAATAACAGATGTCTTGGATAAACGGATAAAAAAGGGCTTCGCCTAAAAAAGCGAAGCCATAATTATTTCATATACCGTAAGTGCCGGTCAGAGGGTCTTTAAAAATACCTATTTCGGGAGTGCGGAAGGTGAATAAAACGAACAAAAGAGCAATCAGGCAAAGTGTCGCAATGGCTAACTTTGGATGTTTACATTTTACCTTGTCGGTGTTAAACAGCTTTGTTTCATAAAGATAAGCAAGCGCGGCGGAAATAAAAAATATTGTTATATTTAGCCAGTCAGGAGATTTTCCGATTACTCCGTTATAGGTATAAAAAAGTACGGGAATTGTAACGATACCCAAAAGAATACCTCGTAGCTTAACACACCAAAACGCCTCGCGTTCTCTGAAGAAAAAGCTTTGAATGATTGCAAAAACGAACATTGGCCAAAAGAGCAGCTTCATGTGCTCCCACGTTGATTCGTTTACTCCTGAAAACGGAGCAACCCAAATAGCATCTCCAAGCCATTCATAAAGAAAATGCAATAACGTGCCTCCAAGTGAGGTTATTCCAAAACCGAGCATTTGCCAAAGTCCTATTGAACGCCTCATAATTCCTCCAAGTGCTTTGATATTATAGTTTATGGAGTAAAAGAACAGGATATGCGGAAGATTTTATTGACACTTCAACGTAACTTTGATATAATGTAATAAAGAAGAGAGCGAGCTTTTGCGATGACGTATAGAGAAACTTAAATAAAATTGAATTGGCAGTTACTTATATTGTACCGCGCGACGTTCGTTGTATATCCTTCTCACCAACGTCTACAAACAAGACATTATGGGAATTACACTCCGTAAAGGAGAAAAACATGAGAAAAATTATAGTTATAGGTTGTCCCGGAAGCGGTAAAAGTACCTTTTCAAGGTCGCTGTCTGATAAGACGGGGATTTTGCTTTATCACATTCGTCCGAGGTCTGCCTTAAAGGAATAGAGGCTCGAAGGGGGAAGGCTCGGAGCGATATCCCTTGGATAGAAACCGACTTTGATGAGGAATTTATTGAATTTATAAAAGGCTATAATGAGTTGCAAAGACCGCAGGTGTTGGAGCTGTTAAAAAAATATAACGATAAAAATATTTTCATTTTTTCTGATAGAGAGCAAGCAGACAAATTTTTAAATCAATTCTAAAGCAAACGAAAAGAAATGCTATTGCGCCGATCAGCTTGAATGGTTTGAATGCTCGCCTACTTCCATTACGGCAAGTATTTTGGCGCAGAAAATAAACTTTTTGGTTAGTATTCTGTCTTTCGTTGGATTTTGATACAATAAAAAAATGTATTGACAAAAACCGACAAACGGAGTATAATGTATTCATAAATAAAAAGGCGGGTTGAGACAGATGAATTTTTTAGAGGAACGCATTATAAAGGACGGGCTTGTTAAAGAGGGAAACGTACTCAAGGTTGATACCTTTCTCAATCACCAAATGGACGTTGAGCTTCTTGACGAGATCGGACGGGAATTTTACAGACGCTTTTCGGATCTTAAAATCACCAAGGTGCTTACCATTGAGGCATCGGGTATAGCTATTGCATATTCGGTTGCGCGTTGCTTCGGGGTACCTATGGTGTTCGCAAAAAAGGCAAAGAGCGTTAACATAGACGGAGAGATGTATACCGCAGAGGTTGAATCCTTTACGCATAAAAATAAAAATCAGGTTATCGTTTCCAAAAAGGTTTTGTCCTCGGACGATAAAATTCTGATTGTTGACGATTTTCTGGCAAACGGCTGCGCGCTTCAAGGACTGATTTCCATTGCAGAGGACGCAGGCGCGACTGTTGAAGGAATTGGTATAGCAATCGAGAAGGGCTTCCAATATGGTGGCAGAAGTATAAGAAATCTTGGTTACCGTCTTGAATCGCTGGCAATCGTTGAGTCAATGGATGCAGAAACGCATACGATAGTTTTCCGTGAGCAATAAGAATAATAGGTAAAACAAAAAGTGCTTTCTCAAGCTTGAGAAAGCACTTTTCTTTTATCTTTCTTCTCTGAAATAGGGAAGTCCGAGGGATGCGGGAGGCTGATTTTCCTTCTTGTTTTTTACGCTTATGATAATAAGCACGATTATAGTTACAAGGAACGGCAGAGTCTTGAATATCTCCTTGCTCGCAAGGGAGATTCCGGGGATATACTCCGCTGCTACGTAGAAAGCTCCGAATACTACTGAACAGAAGATTCCGAATATAGGCTTCCAAGTCGTGAAAATAACCAGAGCTACGCATAGCCAACCGATAGCATCAATTACGTATTCCCAGTTGCCGTTAAGGTAATCCATAACGAACATAAGTCCACCAAGACCGGAGATAGCTGCGCCGACACAGGTTGAAAGGTATCTGTACTTCGTTACGTTGATTCCCACTGCATCTGCTGTGGCAGGATTTTCGCCTACTGCGCGCAGGTGAAGTCCAACCTTGGTCTTGTTAAGTATAAGTGCGGTTGCGATTGCTATTGCGAGGGCAAGATATATCATGATACCGTATGAGAAGAACAGCTTTCCAAACACACCGAGATTGTCGGCAAACGGGGGATAAGCTCTGAAGAACTTTGCGCCTGCGGTGAACTTATATCCTTCAACCGAAGCGATCATAAAATCGGATATACCTACGCCGAGAGTAGTCATAGCAAGTCCGGTAACGTTTTGGTTTGCGTGTAGGGTAACGGTGAGGAAGGAAAAGATAAGTCCCATCAGCGCACCGCCGATAAGCGTTGCAAGTATCGGAACGAGAACGGCAAGAACGGATACCTTTTCCATTCCGCGTCTACCTCCGACGATATCGAAGAAAATTGCTTCGGCAACGCATCCGCAAGCTGTACCGACACACATAATACCGGGAAGTCCCAAGTTTAGGTGTCCCGATTTTTCGGTGATAGTTTCTCCCGTCGAGCCGAAAAGAAGGACCATTCCGAACTTAATAGCACTTACAAGAAAGGTTATAATTGCCATGATTTATTTTACCTCCTTGTTTCTTTTTCTGAAATTGATCTTGTAATTGATGAAGAATTCGCAACCGATGATGAATAAAAGCACCGCGCCTATGAAGATGTCTGCCATAGAGGTGTCGAGGCGGTATATTTCTCCCATAAAGCTCGTTCCTTTTTGTAGGAATACGACGAGCAGCGAGGTTAGAATCATATAAATCGGATTGAATTTACCGAGCCATGAAACGAGGATTGCAGTAAATCCGCGTCCGCCGGCAATTGTCGTAGTAACCGAGCAGCTTCCGTTTGCAACGAGCAAAAATCCTATAAGTCCGCAAATGGTACCCGATATGAGCATGGTACGAATGATAACCTTTGATACGTTTATCCCGATGTACTTCGCCGTGCGCTCACTCTCACCAACGACTGAAATTTCATATCCTTGCTTGCTGAATCGCAGATATACGTACATAATAGCGCATATCGCAAGAATGAGTATTATATTAAGGAAGTAAGGACCGCTGAATATCTTGGGTATTGAAAATTCCAGCATCGGATCGAGGTTGCCCTGCGCATTTCCTTTAAGCTTCAAGAAATACGTAACGAGCTGAATTGCGATATAGTTCATCATCAGCGTAAAAAGAGTTTCATTGACGTTCCATTTAGCCTTAAAGAATGCGGGAATCAATGCCCACAAGCCTCCTGCAAGGATACTGAACAAGACTGAAAGTATCAACAAAAGGGGGAGGGGGAGACTGTCGCCTATAAAGAACATAGCCATAGCCGAAACGAGCGAGCCAACCATGACCTGTCCCTCGCCGCCACAGTTCCAGAACTTCATTTTGAATGCAGGGGTTAGTGCCAACGAGATGCCGAGCAAAATAGCGGTATCACTGAAAAGTACCCAAGCGCGCAGAGGAGTTCCGAATGCCCCGTCAAACATGGAGGCGATAAGAGTAAATGGGTTTTGCTTTGTCAGAATAAACATCAAAAGCGACATAATAGTGAATGAGGAAAGAACCGCGATTGCTCTTACAAGGATCGCGCGCTTTGTGCTGATATTGGCGCGCTTCGTTATATGAAAGAGAGGTTCTGTATTCTTTTTTGCGTTTTTACTCATTTGCGTTTCCTCCTTCCGTGTTGGGCTTTGTCATAAGAAGTCCGATTTCTTCCTTGGTAGTAGTTCTTGCGTCAACGATACCGGTGACTTGTCCGGAAGCTATGACCATAATTCTGTCACAAAGCTCAATAAGAACGTCGAGGTCTTCTCCAACGAAGATTACGGCAACTCCAAGCTCCTTTTGCTTGTTGAGCAGATTGTAAATGCTATACGATGCGTTTATATCAAGTCCTCTTACGGGATAGGCTGCCATAAATACCGAAGGAGCAGCGGCAATTTCACGTCCAACGAGGACTTTTTGTATATTTCCGCCCGAAAGCTTGCGGACGGGAGTATGTTCATTGGGAGTAAGAATGTGAAGTCCCTCAATAAGCTCCATAGCAAGATTGTGAGGTTTGCTTCTGTCAAGGAAAATAGACTTGCCGCGCTTGTAGCTGCGGAGCATTACGTTATCTACTATATCCATATTTCCAACGAGTCCCATTCCAAGGCGGTCCTCGGGAACGAAGGAAAGCCTTACGCCAAGCTCGGATATCTGAAGCGGAGTTTTGTCTCGGAGGTTTTCCTCGGTATCCGTTTCGGGATTATTATAGATAATTTTACCCGAATCAATGTGATAAAGTCCCGCGATTGCTTCGAGCAGCTCACGCTGGCCTGAGCCTGCAATTCCCGCAATACCGAGGATTTCTCCTGCACGAGCCGTAAAGGAAACGTTATCAAGCACCGTGATACCGTCCTCGTTTTTGCTGCATATATTTTCAATAACGAGCCTGTCCGCTACGTCGTGAGGCTCGGTGCGTTCGATATTCAGTTCTATTTTTTCGCCCATCATCATTTCGGTGAGCTCTTTTTCGCTCGTATCCTTGGTATTGACTGTGGCAATATGCTCTCCCTTGCGCATTACTGCAACTCGGTCGGAAAGCGAGAGTACCTCGTTCATTTTGTGCGTAATTATTATAATTGATTTGCCATCGTCGCGCATACGGCGAAGAATGTCAAAAAGCTTCTCGATCTCCTGCGGGGTAAGTACTGCCGTCGGCTCGTCGAGAATAAGAATGTCAGCGCCTCTGTAAAGCACCTTGATAATTTCAACGGTCTGTTTTTCGGAAACCGACATTTCATGTATTTTTTTCTGAGGATTTAACTGAAATCCGTATTTTTTTGTAATTTCCGCAACCCTTTTATCAACCTCGGAAAGCTTAAATCTGCCAGACTCCTTAATTCCGAGAACAATATTTTCACTTGCGGAAAAGACGTCCACGAGCTTGAAATGCTGGTGGATCATTCCAATCTTGTATTTGAAGGCGTCCTTGGGGGAAGCGATCTTAGCGGGCTTACCGTCTACAAGAATCTCCCCTTCGTCGGGGTAGTAAATTCCCGCAACCATATTTACCATTGAGGTTTTTCCGCTTCCGTTTTCTCCGAGAATCGCAAGTATCTCTCCGTGATAAAGATTCAGGTCTACGTGTTTATTTGCGTGTTTATCTCCAAAGCACTTGGAAATATTTTTTAGTTCAAGAGCAACAGTATTCACTTGTTTCCTCCGTGCAAAGATTTGTGAAGAGAAAAGCAATCAGGCGGAGCGGTAAAGCTCCGCCTGAAAGGCAATGGGACGTGTCCCGTTATAATTAGAACTTTTCGTTGAGAAGCGTAATTCCGTCGATTCTGAGGTCGAAGGAAGGAGCGGAAATTACTTCGGATTCATGGAAGTAGCCGTCCTTGATATTTGCGTTGTCAGCGTTCGTAAGAGTCTTGCCGTCAACGGTGAAGTTAGCGGTGTTGAACACGTTGAGAGTGCCTGCCTTGAACTCTGCGATAGCATCATTGATTGCATCAACAGTACCGTCAGCAGCAACGTCAAGATTTATACCGGTAAGAACTACGGAGCCCTCTTCGATACCGCCACACCAGTTAGCATTGATGTCCGCACCGGTGCTGAAGCACTTGGTGATGTACATGTAGTAAGGAGCCCAGTTGATTGCGGAGGAAACGATGAAGGTTTCGGGGCATGCCTCGTAGGTGCTTCCGTTGTAGGAAACGTTGGGAACGCCTGCAGCCTCACAAGCACCGGGAGCGCCCATAGAGTCAGCGTGCTGAGAAATGAGAACGCAATTTCTTGCGAGGAGAGCCTCAGCTGCGTTCTTCTCTGCGGTTACGTCATACCAAGAGCCGGTAAACTGAACCTCCATAGTAGCGGAGGGGCAAACGGACTTAGCGCCGAGGTAGAAGGAGGTGTATCCGGAGATAACCTCTGCGTAGGTGTATGCACCAACGTAGCCTATCTTAGCCTGATCTGCGGTGATCTTGCCCTCTTCGATCATCTCGTTGAGCTTAAGACCTGCAGCGATACCTGCAAGGTATCTGCCCTGGTAGATGGAAGCGAATGCGTTGTGGAAGTTGTCAAGTCCCTTGTCAGCAGCGGTTACGCCGGTTGCATGACAGAACTGAACGTCGGGATAAGCTTCAGCAGCCTGAGCAACGTAAGGCTCGTGGCCGAAGGAGTTAGCAAATATGATATCGCAGCCCTGGCTTACGAGGTCAACAGCAGCTTCGTAGCACTTCTCGGTCTCTTCAATGTTTCTCTTGATGATTACCTGCTCGTCCTTAAGACCAAGAGCAGCCTGATATCTGAGAACAGCGTCGATGAAGTTCTTGTCGTAGGTAGAGGATTCATCGTGCAAGCAGATGAAGCCGATTTTGAAGTCCTCGGGAACTGTGAAATCAGCGGTAAGCTCGGGGATGGGAAGGGGAGACTCGCTCATGCCGGTAGCATCATCGTCTTTGTTACATGAAGCAAAGCAGAGTGCCATGGAGCAAAGAAGTGTCGCTATAAGCAACAGGGATAAAACTTTTTTGAACATCGTAATGTTCCTCCTTAAATTGTTTTTTGCCGGTATTCTTACGCTCGAATAACAGGCGGTTATATATTTATAAAAGCTTACAGCTTTTACAAATCTAAAAACTAAAGATGCCATATTAACGGCACATGTCTATTTTATCACATGTTTTGTCATTTGTCAACGAGATAACGTTATTTTTTACATATTTTTATATATTTTTGTCAAATTAACAAGACTCTTTGATAGCATAGAGCTTTGGATAGATTAAGTGGAAGTAAATATTATGCTTTGATAACTCGGCAGATATTGATTTTAACTTTAGAGAAATATATACAAAAGCCGCTTTTACTATCTTTTTTGACAGAAAAAGCGGCTTTTAAATTATATTTGTGCTCATTCCTTGCTCTAATAGGATATTGTATTATCCCCAAAACTGAACAAGCTCGGAAACCTCGACGAACAGATGCGGGTTGTAGTAATATATCTCTACGGAATACACAGCAAAAACGATAAGGAAGCAATATGCAGCGCTTGCGAAGAATGACGCGCGCAAAAAGGAATTGAGATTTATGCTTCTCCGTCCGTCTGCCGTGCTGTACATATAAAACGCAAAGAATACGGCAGAAAGAATTGCGAGAAAGGCAAAATCGGAGACGTATCTGCCGAGTATTCCCGCGCCTTGCGCATCAAACAAAGCAATAAATACGCAAAGAACGACTCCGAGAATGACGAACGCAAGGTGGTTTTTCTTCATTTCCTTTGCCTTGCGGGGGAGTAACACGAGTATCCAAAGTAAGGGAATTACCGTGAAAATGCCGCCGAAAACAGGCTCGGTAACGTTCATTCCAAGGTAATTCGTTTCAATTACCGTTCCGTTTATAAACGGGAAGTCAGCCGTTATATTCGGGGGCTGTATGAGGTAAGTGAAGAACGCAAGACCGAGACGCTCTACGCGAAAGCCGCGGCGAGTCATGTCGTTTGTCGTGAGATTGTAATTTGCGCCAAAGTCAAACGGAGAGCCGAAGCGAGCGTAATTGTACCATAGAATAAACGCCGCAACGACGAGATAGGGAAGTATAAGCGCAACAGTCGCGCCAAGTCCCTTTTTTGAAAATACCGTGCGGTCGCGGAAAACGCAATGCCAATAAATCACGAAGATAAAAGCGGACACGACCAAAAGCTGCGGACGGCAGCCGGCAACAAGCGCCATACAGAGCGAGCCGAGACATGCGGGGAGTATCGACACACGTCCGCCGTCCCCTATCGAGCTTATCCAGAAGTACAAGCCGAAAACGGTGAATGCAAGCGCGCTTATTATCGGAATTGAGTAGAAATCGGGGCGTTTGGCTATAAATACTGCTCCCGCGGCATTAACGAATATGAGCGCGGATAGCAGGTAAGCTACGAGCGGCACCTTTCCCCCACCAAAATATTTTTTTATTATTTTTGAAATCAGCAAAAATGCGCCGATGGCAAACAAACACAGAAAGATTGAAATAGCGACGAAGTGGGGCAGATGTACTCCAAAGAGTGCTCTGTAAGGTAAATAAAGTAAAAGCACTGGTACTACGCCGAAATAGACGTAATATTTGCCCTCAAAGTAAGCTGCGTCCCAATAATACGACTCTCCCGCCTTAACTCTCGCCGCATCTCGTTCCGAGCGGTCGTAGGGATTGTCAAGCTCTGCAAGATATTCGGGCGGTTCCTTTTCAAGATACAGTCTGCCGTCAAGAAACGCGTCGGCAAGCTGGTGATACTGTGCGTGGTGCGCTGACGATCCGCTACGGTTCATAAAAACGGGATTAAGCGTAGTAACACTTATGAGCAATGCGAGCTGAAGCACGAGTACTGCCAAAATTACGATGTTCTGCTTGCCCTTACCTGTAAAGGCATACGACCACACCTTGCCCTTCGGCCGCAGGAGCGCGAAGAAAAATATCACTAATGCCAACACTAAAACACGTATTATGTTAAACGTGAGGGGGTGCGGTTGATTAAGGACTATTCTGTTTATAAAAAAGTGAGTTCCTTTTTCTGTTGAAAGCGAAAGCTTGAGATCGTGCACGTTGTCTGACGGCTGAAGCTCAATATATTGGCTCGTGGGAACGGTGTGAATAGTTTCCTGTGCGGAAGTTGTTATAAACGTCACGGAGTTTGCATCATCCGAAAATTTTGGAGTCACTATAAGGAGCTCACCGTAACCGTTATCGTCGTACGCCTCGGCATCTACCAGTATGTTGTCAATATGTATATTGACGTCGGTAAGTGTAAGCACGGCGGTGCTATCGAAGGAGTATGCACCCTCACCGTACTCCTCCTCGTCTGCGGGAAAAAGAATACTTGCGTCAAGCATTTCTTCCGTAACGTCAACGGGGGTATAGTCGTTTGTTTGCCAGAATTTGTAGTTAAAAACGGTGATCTCCGCCCAAAGCGACGTTACGACAGCTACCGTCGCTAAAAGCAGGATAGCCGCCCGCGTATTTGTGTGGCACAGCCTTATAAGAATACGCAAAAGGTGGAATATAATAGCGAGCCCAACCGACAAAAGACATACCGCCGCAAGCTTTATTGCCGTAAATCCGATCACCGCGCCGAAGTCCATAAAAAGGATCATCAAGAGGGCGTTTGAAGCAAGGGCGATACCTGCCGCCGTTATGTGAGGGGTTTTCTTTTTTATATAGCACTTGTCCCGTAAGCAGAGAGGCAAGAATGAAATATATGCGATTATTATGGGTAAAAATATGGCGATTGCCGGCATGGCTATCCTCCAACACAAAGAGTATTATACGGTTTTATTTATTGCAAAGTGCCGCACCGATAACTGTTGCAAACTGCGCGTTCTCGGGAATTATAAATTTTATTCCGAAATTTTCTTCAAGTCCTTCGAATACGGTAGCAATGGGTTTGAGAGTCGTAAGATTTCCCGTAAGAACTACCGTCTTTACGTTAAAGCTGCGCGCGGCGAATACCGCAAGCATTGCAATGGTTTCGGCAACCATATTGGCAATTCCGAGAGCCACGTCGTTTTTGTTCGCAATATCGGATAGCTTTCCAAAGTTTGAGGCGGTTATATCTCCGTTTATCTGGAATGACTCGTCCGCAGAAATATCCTTGATGCGAAGGTCTACGTTGTCGAGATTTCCCATCTCGCACATCTGCTCAAGGTGCTCAATCGTGTCAACGCCTATCATACGGCGGGAAAGACCGAGAAGTGTACCGCCTCCGACTCCCGTACCTCCAAGATATTTGGTTTCGGTGCGGTCGCCTATCTTTCTTGCGTGAATGAGCGCCGTGCCCGTTCCCATACTTACGATTATTGCCTCGTCGAGCTTCGAAAGATAAAGTCCGCCGAGTCCTACGCTTTCAAATTCGGAAACCTTACGGCAGTCGAGTCCGTAAATGGGGCGGTCGATGAAGGACGAGCCAACGCCAGTCATAAGTACCTTGTCTATATCAGAAAGCTCAAGTCCGTTTTGCATCGTAAATTTTCCGAACGCACCGTAAACCGACGTAACAGCGTCCGTTGCACGAACGAACAATGGCTCGATAAGCTCTTTTTGATTTTTTTTAAAGCCGACTATTTTAGTCGTACTTCCTCCAATATCAATTCCGATTACTGTTTTCATGATACCTCCGTCTGGAAAAACAAAAATCTTTTACTAAATTATACCACTATCTTGAAAAAAAATCAATAATATGTTATAATATTTTATGTTAAACGCGGTTTTAGGCTTTTGTACGTGATACGTAGGCAAACGCCGTTTTGCTAATAGGAGAATTTTATGGCTTTTGATGCAGGAATGCTGGCGTGTACTCTCTCGGAGATACGCCGTGCCGCCCTTGGCGCAAGAATTGAAAAGGTATATCAGCCCGAGCGAGATGAAATAGTCCTCCAGATGCGTAGCTTTGAGGGTGGACGCAGGCTTTGCATCAATGCGGGCTCTAATAATCCGCGCATAGGCTTTACGTCGCTTACGAGAGAAAATCCTCAAAATCCTCCCATGCTATGTATGCTTTTACGCAAGTATTTGCAGGGTGCGAAGCTTACGGAGGTGGAGCAGGCGGATTTTGACCGTGTCGCCTACCTCGGCTTTGAGACGCGCGACGAAATGGGCTTTGAGTGCAAGAGATACCTTATCGTCGAGCTTATGGGAAAGTACTCTAATCTTTTCTTTGCGGACGGTGACAGGAAGATAATCACGGCGCTTCGTTCCTCGGATATGTCGCTTGACAGTGCTCGCCCAATGATTCCCGGTATGACATACGTCCTGCCGCCCGCACAGGATAAGCGCAATCCCTTGTCTGTATCTGGTGAGGAGCTTGCCGAGATTTTTAAGAGCATGCCTCAAGACCGCCCCTGCGATAGGGCGCTCGTCGCTGCTTTTTCGGGAATAGCCCCCGTGGTTGCGCGTGAGATGGTTTACCGTGCCACGGGACATGCGGACACACCCGTAAGATATTGCTTTTACGAGGATATCGAGAGAGAATTTTTTGGTGTGACAGAGCGCATAAAAAATGAGGATTACGCACCGTGCGTCGTTCTTGAAGGGGAGAAGCCGGTTGAGTATTCGTTCTTGCCGCTGACACAGTATTCGGGCTGTGAGGTGCGCGAGCTTGCGAGCGCAGGCGAGACACTTGACGCGTATTTTGGCACGCGTGATAATATTCAGCGAATACATCAGCGTGCATCGGATATTTTAAGACTTCTTACTAACGCCGAGGCGAGAATAAAAAAGAAGCTTGAGCTTCAGCGCGCAGAGCTTTTGGAGTGCGAAAAGGGAAGCGAATATAAAAAGTACGGCGATCTTATTACTGCAAATATCTGGAGACTTTCAAGAAAAGAGGATTTTGCCGACTTTGAGGACTACGAGGCGATGGACGAGGAAGGCAACGTTCCGACCGTCCGCGTCGAGCTTGACAGACGTCTTTCTCCTGCCGCAAACGCGCAGAGATACTATAAAAAATACAATAAATCCAAGACGGCTAAAATTGAGCTTACCAAGCAAATCACGCTTGGTGAGGCGGAGCTTGAATACGTTTATACGGTGTTCGAGGCGCTTGCGCGCGCGGAAACTCCCACTGACCTTTCGGAGATACGCGACGAGCTTTATCGTGCGGGATATGCTTCGAAAATGAAATCGTATTCGGCGCATAAGTCGCACGCGCCTGTCGTGATGCAGTTTCTGACACCTGACGGCATGAGAGTGCTTTGCGGTAAGAATAACCTTCAAAACGAGTATATAACCCACAAGCTTGCGGAAAAACACGATTATTGGTTTCATGCAAAGTCCTCGCCGGGTAGTCACGTATTGCTCGTTACCGAGGGCAGAGAGCCGACGGACGGCGACTTTACCGTGGCGGCAGAGATTGCTGCGTACTATTCCAAGGCAGAGGGCGATAATATTGCCGTTGACTATACCTTGGCAAAGAACGTGAAAAAACCGTCGGGTGCAAAGCCCGGCTTCGTGATATACCATACCAATTGGACGGCGTACGTTACTCCGAACGGAGATAAGATAGCCGAGATGAGAAAGAAATAAATTAGGAGCGAAGATGAGCAATTTTAATTTTGAACAGACAAAGTCTGCGCTTGCCGCCTATACCTCGATTGGAAATATTCATTCGGCGGACGGATACGGCAGCGGACATATAAACGGAACGTTTAAGGTAGTTTCCGACAAGGGAATTTATATTCTTCAGCGCATAAACGATTACGTTTTCAAGGATCCCCGCGGTGTTATGAATAATATTTGCGCGGTGGGCGAGCATTTGAGAAAGAAAGCGGCAGCATCGGGGGGCGACGTTGAGCGGTGTACCTTAAACGTAGTACTCACCGACAGCGGAGAGTCACTTGTAGAAACCGAAAACGGCTTTTGGAGAATGTACGAGTTCGTAAGGGACAGTGTTTCTTACGACTTGGCAAACAGCATCGAGGACTTCAAGAGCAGTGCACGCGCGTTTGGTAATTTTCAGCGCCTGCTTGCGGACTTTCCCGCCGAAACGCTCTGCGAGCCGATAAAGGATTTTCATAATACGCCCGTGAGATATGAGAACTTTCTCGCGGCGCTCAAGGCGAATAAATCGGGCAGAGCGGATAATGCCGCCGCTGAGATCGCATTCGTAAAGGAGAGGGCTGATTTTGCGCGCGTGCTCCAGGAGGCGCACGAAAGAGGAGAGCTTCCGCTCCGCGTTACTCATAACGATACCAAGCTCAATAATATTCTTTTTGATAAAAATACGGGAGAGGCGCTTTGCGTTATCGACCTCGATACCATAGGACCGGGATTTTCCGTTACGGACTTCGGTGATGCTATCCGCTTTGGCGCGAACACCGCCGCAGAGGACGAGAAGGACGTATCGAAGGTGTCGCTCGACCTTGAGCTTTTCAAAGCTTATGCTGAGGGCTTTATAGAGGGCTGTGACGGCAGACTTGAGGAAGATGAGATAAAGCTTTTGCCCGAGGGTGCTATGATGATGACGTTTGAGTGCGGAATGCGTTTTCTTACCGATTACCTTGACGGCGACGTTTATTTCCATACCGATTATCCCGAACATAATCTCGTGCGTTGCCGCACGCAATTTGCGCTCCTTGCTGATATGGAACGCAAAAAAGCACAGATGGATGCGATTTGCGCGAGAAAATAAGAAAAAAATTATTTGATAAATAACCAACGGGGCTGACTCTTAAGAGTCAGCCCCAAGGTTTATATTTTTGTTTATAACGTTATATCTCCATCAGTGCAATGGATCGTGGTAATATTGTTGTTATAGTTCCACTCGCTGTCTTTAGAAATTTCATTCCATATCGCCATGCTTCCATTGAAGCTTATGCTCGTAAGTCCAGAACAGCCGGAGAACGCATACTCGCCAATGCTCGTAACGCTATCGGGAATCGTAATGCTCGTAAGTCCGGAACATCCTGAGAAGGCTCGGTCACCGATGCTCGTAACGCTTCCGTCGTCGGGGATAATACTTTCCCTACATCCCAATACAAGCGTTTTGCTTTCGGTTTCGATAAGGCAGTTGTCGGCACTGTGATACTTGGTATTTCCTTGACTCACTGTAATACTCGTAAGTCTAGAACAGCCTGAGAACGCATTAATAGCAATGCTCGTGACGCTGTCGGATATAGTAATGTGCGCAAGCATGTTGCAACCGCTGAACGCAGAGCTATAAATAATTTTTGTGTGCTCATGTACTATAATTGAAAACGTAGTTTTTGTAGGTGGCTTTATCAAAACAACGTAAGGATTGATGTTGTTTCCGAGATAATAAGCGTTCCCATCGTAGTTATATGTGAGATTATCACAGCCATTGAACGCATAATCACCAATGTTTGTTATACCGTTACCTATCGTTGCGCTCGTCAGTCCGGTACAGTTCTCGAACGCATAGTTTCCAATGCTCATTACGCTGTTGGGGATCGTTATGCTCGTCAGTCCGGTACAGTTCTCGAACGCATAGTTTCCAATGCTCATTACGCTGTTGGGGATCGTTACGTTCGTAAGTTTGCTACAATTAGAAAACGCAGAGTCATAGATAGCTCTGGTATCTTTGTGTATTTCGAGTGAAGTTATATCTTTTGAGGCTGTATTTATCAAAACAACGTAAGGATTAACATTGTTTCCAAGATAATAAGCATTGTCATATTGGTTATATGAAAGGCTAATACAGAACATGAACGCTTCACTTCCTATACTCGTAACGCTATCGGGTATAGTTATGCTTTTTAGATTGGTTGCTTCATAAAAAGCTCTGTACGATATGGCGGAAACGCTCTTGCCACTGTGCTTAGAGGGAATAATGATTTCTTCAAGGTTTATTGCAGTGCCTGCGGATACGGAGTAGGTTCCGTCGGGAAGAAGATTAAATTCAAGTCCTTCGGTGCCTTCTTCTTGCTTGTCTTGAGCTCCTTGGTCGCCCTGATTATCTTGAGTACTTTGGTTATTCTGGTTACCTTGCCCCGCTTGGTTGCCCTGCTCGCCCTGTATGCCTTGTTCTTCTTTTTCTCCCTGCGTCATCTGTGTATCTTGCGAATCTTCGCAGGAAATCAGGCAACAGAAGAGCGACAGCAGAAGCGTGAGTGCTAAAATTATTGAAATTGATTTTTTTAGAGCTTTCATTTTCTTTCTCCTCAAAATGATATAAATATTTTTCGGTGAAAATAAAAAGGTGCGCCAACCGGAGTCGGCACACCGAAAAACGCAAACTCCAATTGTCGCCAAACAAAAACAACGATATGGGTATAACTCTCCACGATAGTTGCGAAATTTGCGCTTTTGCTAAATTCAACAAACTATCGTAAAATAGGAACGGACAAAAAGCCCTCTAAAAAAACAGAGAGTTCTCCCACGAATATCGTTATTTGGTTTTTGTTTGGCAACCATATTATATCACATACTTCTTGCTTTGTAAACCCCAAAATGAAAAATAGTATATAATATTGATTATATATCTCGAAGAAACCGAGTATGAATTTGAGTATGAAGCTTAAGGCTGTTATAGCAATGAGCTTTCTCTCGGAGTAGCTTAAAGAGAGTAGGGGCGATTCACGAATAGCCCGCAAGACAGAACGCAACCAATTAAGAAAAATGGCTTGAATGAGGTTGATTTTCACCAAAAGCCTTCCCCAATGGGGAAGGTGGCGGCGATAGCCGACGGATGAGGAGATCGCCTGACCGACAGCCTTAAATTGCGTAAGCAATCAAGAAAGTTAGTTTTACTCAAAATTACAAGCGCTTATTATCGCTTCCGCGGTGTTTAGCTTTCAATATACCGATCTCCTCATCCACCGCAAGCGGTCCCCCTTCCCCACGGGGGAAGGCTAAAGGAGATGCGAAACACTGCAAGAAATATTGATACTCACTGTAGGGGAGGATATTATCCTCCCGCAAGAAGAAACGCAAGGGATAAATAAAAATGCCACATGCCGTAATTTTAAATTCAAAAACTAAATACATATTAAAGAATTTAAATGCCAATAATATACATATAATTAACTATGAAATACGAAAGGAATATACGTATATGAACAAGCCGCAGATTTTGCGTTGCTCTGCACGGGAAATACTTGACTCGCGCGGAAATCCAACGGTGGAGGCGTCCGTTTTTTTGGTTGACGGAACAGTAGGAATGGCAAGCGTGCCCTCGGGCGCGTCTACGGGCATTTACGAGGCTCACGAAAAGAGAGACAAAAACCCCGCAAGATACGGGGGAAAGGGAGTAGAGGACGCGGTCTGCTCGGTTTGCAGACGCATCTCGCCCGCTATAAGCGGAATAAACGCCACGGAGCAGGCGGAGCTTGACAGAATTTTGCTCCAGATTGACGGCACGCCCGAAAAATCCTTCCTCGGCGCAAACGCTATGCTCGCGGTGTCTTTAGCAACCGCGCGCGCCGCCGCGAATTGGTATCACCAGCCGCTTTACCGCTACCTCGGCGGTCTTGACGCGCACAAGCTCCCAGTACCCATGATGAATATTCTCAACGGCGGCGCGCATGCGTCAAACAACGTGGAAATTCAGGAATTTATGATAGTTCCCATAGGCTTCAATCGCTTTTCGGAGGCTCTGCGCGCGGGCAGTGAAATATACCACGCGCTCGGCTCGATACTGAAAGAAAAAGGTCTTTCAACGGGTGTGGGCGACGAGGGCGGCTTTGCCCCCACGCTTGGTAGCGACGAGGAGGCAATCGACCTGATTATGCTGGCGATTGAAAAGGCGGGGTATTCGCACGAGCAGATAAGGATCGCGCTTGACGCCGCAGCATCTGAGTGGTTTGACGAGTCTGCGGGTGCTTACACACTCCCCAAAACGGGAAAGACAATGAGCGCTGACGAGCTTTGCGATTATTGGAGGTCGCTTTGTGAAAGATATCCTATAATTATGTCGATAGAGGACGCCCTCGACCAGCGAGATACGGACGGTTGGAAGAAGATAAGCACCGAGCTCGGTAAGAAAATCATGCTTGTGGGTGACGATCTGTTCGTTACAAATGCCAAGCGCCTCACCGACGGAATTTCGGCAGGTATCGCAAATTCTATTCTCATAAAGCCCAATCAGGTAGGAACGCTTACAGAGACTATGGAGACCGTTCACATTGCCTCTGCCGCGGGGTACAGATATATCCTTTCGCACCGCTCGGGCGACACGGAGGACACCACGATCGCCGATATTGCGGTTGCGCTCAGCGCGCATTTTATAAAGACGGGCGCGCCATGTCGGAGTGAACGCGTTGCCAAATACAACAGACTGCTTCGCATAGAATCCTCACTTAATTCGTCCGCGCGCTACGGCTTCGACGGCTTGCCTACCGCTGACGGCGCATCGGTTTTGTTTTAGAAATAAAGCTGTCGTGACAAAAAATCCCTGATACCGCGAAGGTATCAGGGATTTTTTTATTCATCATCTGCGTAGAAATATTCCGTCTCGACCGTTTCAAGACCTCGAAGAATAGCATCCTTTTCGGTTTCTTTCAGGTCGCGGCAGAAATATTTTCTGCAAACGGGGATTGCAATTTCGCTAAGGATCATAATCAAAATTCCGATAAACGAGCCGAAAACGTATCCCATATTTGCATTGGCGAGAGAAACACCCGAATAGAAGGTAGAAACTATGATAGGAGCAATGATAAGTACAGCGCACATTACTGTCGAGAACATACAAGATTCTTTATTCCGCTTTTGCATACCTCCTGCGCGGGACAGCGTGCCGATAAACGTAGAGAAGGAAGCAAAAAGCGCTATGATTGCGGCAAAGGCAATAATCGTAAACAGGAACTGCTTCAGGAACGCTGTGCCGTAATCCTGCGAGAAGATATTTTTTAGTACGTCAGTAAATATAACGCCTACGAATTGACCGACGAGATTGGTTTTTGCGAAGCAGAGGAAGAAAACTACGAAGCCTACGATCTTGACTGCCGAGGCAATATGCAGCACGTTTATGTATTTTATACCTTCACGCGTGCGGGACTTTAGTCTTGAGAAAAGAGCCGCTATAAAGATTCCGAGAACGCAAGCTATAAAGCTGATGATAAGTCCCCAACCGAGATTTATTGTGCCGCTGAACAAAAGCATCGCGAGAACTACCGTAAATATTCTCAAAGCCGCTTTGAAGCATTTGTTCATCCAGAAATACCATCGCTCTGCGCTCCAGACAGTTATCAGCGTACCTATGAGCATAATGCTTATAAGCGTCCAAAGAGCAAGCGGCAAAAATACCGTCATAAGTATCATAATTATCATACCTACGCCTGCAAAGGAGCTTTCGCCAAATTCATGCATTACCGTAACGACGAGCGCGAGCATATTCACAAATTCGTCGCTGGTTACAAGAGCACGTGCCTCGGACATCGTGGTATAGAGATTTTCAAGGGTTTGGTTGTAATTTTCTATGTCCCCCATGGAAGAATACAGCTCAAGCGCACCGTTCAGTACACGCGATACGTCGTCGAGCTTAAAAAGCATCTTGATAAACATATAAAGATTTACGTTGACTCTTTCGGGGAGAACTATTTTAACTTTTTGCGCAGAGGTCTCCGTTTCGTCAAGCTCCTCTGAGGCTGTATCAGTATCATCGGGCAGTGTGGGCTCGGTTTGCTCTACCTTTTCAACGGCAATCTCGTTGAGGAGATCTACCACATCGTCTATTGTCATTTTTACTTCCCGAGTCGCTTTTACCTCAACGCTGTAAAGGCTTCCAAAGCTCATGAACAGCATTAAAAATATAAGCAAAAGGCAAGACAGAGACTGAAGCCTGAGAAGCCATCTGCGGGATGGGATTTTTTTGCGGCGCATAAACACCCTCCAATTTTTTATACACAATAATCATACCATAAATCCCAATTAAAGTCAAGTGTATTTACAGTATTATATTCCATATTTATAATAAATGGATAAAAAATATAGGAGTAATAAATGAGTTGTTATGTTGTCATTTGCCATTTGTAGCTTGCGTTATGAGTCATGACCACCAGCCGTGCTGGTGGCTTGCACAAGCCCCCGTGGGGCATTTCATACGCTGAGCCTATAGGCTCGTCGAATTATCCGCTACTTGCGGTAGTTGCCCCACCACCACAAACGCGGCTACTGTCTTTGAGCCTCCCTTGTGTAAAGGGAGGTGGCACGGCAACGCCGTGACGGAGGGATTGGTTTTTCTGAATTTCCACGAGTACAACCCCTCAGTCAGCTTCGCTGACAGCTCCCCTTACAC
>SVQL01000011.1 GCA_015065365.1 Oscillospiraceae bacterium
ATTACAAGGTGATGACGGCGGCAACGTTTTGGACGCTTACTGCCGAGGTAGCCGATACAGACAAGGCAAAAGCCGTGGTGGAAAAGATATGCGATCCCGAAACGTTCGGCGGAGACGTTCCGTTGGTTTGTTTGGCGAGAAATGATGCAGAATTTGCTTCGACGGGCAAATATTGGAGAGGAGCTTTGTGGCTTCCCACGGCTTACGCCGCGCTGCGCGGTCTTACCGCTTACGGATATCACGAGATCGCTCACGAGGCAGCAAAGAAGATAGTTGCTCATATGGAGAGAACCTATACGGAATATGAGCCGCATACTATCTGGGAAGCTTATGCGCCAGATTATGCAAAACCTGCCACCACGGTCGGAGACAATAAAAACGTTCGCCCCGATTTTTGCGGCTGGTCTGCGCTTGGTCCGATATCAATATATCTGGAATACGTTTTGGGCTTTCATACGGTAAACGCATTTACCAAAGCTGTAGAATGGGCGAAGCCTAAAGACGTAAACGGAGAGATCGGCATAAGAAATCTTCGCTTCGGAGAGATTGTTACGGATATCGTAGCGAATGGAAACGTATGCGAGGTCACCTCTAATTTACCTTACACGCTTAAAATTAACGGTGTAGATTACAAAATAGAGACAGGAAGACAAAGCTTTGTAATTTAGATAAGTGTAATTAACGGTGCAAAATAACCGATGAAGGAGCTTAAGAATAATGAAATTGATTGAAAAATTGCAAATGAGCAAGAAAGAGCTTATGGAAAAAGGTCCAATACGCATTGTTGCCTTTGGAGATAGCATAACACACGGTTCTGTTAATATCGGAGAGATGGATTTTGAATCTGTTTATCATAATCGATTGAGAAAAAAGATAAATGCACTTGGCAGTTATTATCCTGTAAACGTAATTAATGCAGGTATCGGCGGAGATACTGCTGCCAAAGCACTCGATCGTATGGAATCTCAAGTATTGAGATATTGTCCTGATTTAGTAATAGTGTGCTTTGGACTTAATGACGTTAGCCGCGATAAAGATACATATCTTGATGCTCTAAAAATAATATTTGGTAGGTGTAAAGAAAACGGTGCGGACGTTATATTTATGACGCCAAATATGCTTAACACCTACGTTGCAGAGGATACTCACCCGGATCATATTGAAACAGCAAAAAAAATGGCACTCTATCAGACAAATGGCAGAATGGATGACTATATATACAGTGCGTATAGGCTGGCGCAAAATATGAATGTTACCGTATGTGATTGTTACACCAAATGGAAAAAGCTCAGTGAAGCTCAGGATACTACACTGTTGCTTGCAAACAGAATAAATCATCCAACGCGAGAAATGCACGAGCTTTTTGCGCAGAGTTTGTTTGATACCATATTCTTTAATAAAGAAATATACAGCAATAAAAATCCCGTCGATGTAATATATAATGAAAGCGAAGAGAAGAAAGCTGTAGCTTTAGAAATTCTGGGATATAAGAAATTCTTTTATTAAAAATCCCAGGGAATATTTTCTGTTAAAACAAAGGAGATTCTATGAAGAATTTCAAAATAAGCTTATGCGAATGGCGCGCCGAGATAGACGTCTTTCACGGTGCAAACTGTATAAGTCTTAAAAATGAGCGTTACGGAGCGAGCATATTAAGAGAGCCGCCCGAGAGCGGAGAGCTTGATAATCCGTACTTATATGGTATGCCTATACTATTTCCTGTAAATCGTATAGAAGGCGGGAAATTTGAATTTGAGGGTAGGGAATATATATTTCCTATAAACGAACCTCGTACGGGCTGTCATCTTCACGGAGAGCTGCACAGAATGGCTTTTGAGGTAGCGGAGCAAAGCGACAGTAAAATAGTTTGCCGTTACAAAGCGGACAGTGGCGAATATCTCGGATTTTCTCACGCTTTTGAGATAACGCAGGAATATGAGCTTAAAGGGGACGGATTTTATCACACGGTAACGGTAAGAAATCTGTCCGACGAAAATATGCCCGTATTCCTTGGATTTCATACTACGTTCAATACCCTGTTTACGGAGAACAGCCTTCCCGAGAATATCCGCGTATATGCGGATATAGCGGAGGAATACGAGAGAAATATGGAGATAAATTATCTTCCTACGGGAGTGAAGCCCGACTTTGATGATGTGTCTGCATCTTTGTCAGGTGGAACGTACAAGCCATTTGAGGGAAAGACCAGCCGACATTACAGAGGGCAAGGAAAAATGTCGCTGACAGATGTTAGCAGAGGCTTACGGACGGTCTATGAAAACGATGAAAAATACGGTTTCCGACTTATTTTCAACGGCGGCGACGAGGGATATATCTGCCTTGAGCCGCAGACTTGTCTTGCAAACTGTCAGAACTCACCTTTTTCGCGAAGCGAAAGCGGTTTTGACTATATAGCGCCGCGTGCTTCCAAAACGTATCATTCAAGAATTTATTTAGAGGAGAGTTAAAAAATGAAGGTAACTTGGCTTGGACAGGCGGGACTGCTGTTTGAAACAAACGGAGTAAATATAATAGTAGATCCGTATCTTTCGGACAGTGTTGAAGCAATACAGCCTCATTTTTGGCGCAGAGTTCCCGTTGACAAAAGCTATTTTGATATAACTCCCGACGTTATAGTACTTACTCATAATCATCTCGACCATACCGATCCCGATACGCTCTGCCACTATCTTGGAGAAAACACCGAGGTGTGTGTGCTTGCTTCGGGTAACGCATGGGATAAGGTAAGAAAACATTTCGGCGGAACAAGAAACAACTACGTGAGCTTTAACGCGGAAACGGAGTGGACAGAAAAGGGAGTGCATTTCAAGGCAGTTTACGCCAATCACTCGGACAGTTGCGCCATAGGCGTTCTGATCACAGCAGAGGGTAAGACCTATTACGTAACGGGAGATACGCTCTATGACGAGCGTATACTTAACTCCCTGCCAAAGAAAATAGACGCGGTGTTTTTACCCGTAAACGGCGTTGGAAACAATATGAATATGACAGATGCAAAACGGTTTTGCGAGCGAATAGGCGCAATAGCCGTGCCGATGCACTGCGGTCTGTTCGATGAAAAAGATATGAATGACTTTGAATATGACAACAAGGTCGTTCCCGAATTTTATAAGGAGATAAAGCTATGAAGATCACAAAGCTTGAATTGATAAAGGTAAAGCCCCGTTGGATGTTTTTGAAGATGCATACGGACACAGATATATACGGTCTCGGAGAGCCCGTGCTTGAGGGACACTGTACATCAGTTGAGGCAGTTATAAAGGAATTTGAAGAATATCTTATCGGCAAAGATCCTATGATGATAGAGCATCATCTTCAGGCTCTCTATCGCGGTGGCTTTTACCGTGGCGGTCCTCTTATGCTCTCTGCAATAAGCGGAATTGAGCAGGCTATGTGGGATATCAAGGGAAAATACTATAATTGCCCCGTTTACGAAATGCTTGGCGGTAAGTGCCGTGACAAGATAAGAATGTATACCCACATCAAGCGTACGGCAGTCGTCGGTGAGTTCTCCGTAGAGGAGATGCTTGACATAGCAAGCCAGCGTCTTGCGGACGGATATACAGCGCTTAAGTACTCAATAATTCCTCCCATAAAGCAGGTAGATAATCCCGCAAATACCAAGGCGCACGTAGAGAGATTTGCCCGAATCAGAGAGCATATCGGTTGGGACGTTGACCTTGCTATCGACTTCCACGGCAGAGTAAGTCCCGCAATGGCACTCCGCCTTGCCGAGGAACTCAAGCCCTATATGCCTTTCTTTATTGAAGAGCCCTGTCTGCCCGAGAACGTTGACTGTATGGTCAACATAGCTCGCTCGACCACCATTCCGATAGCGGCGGGAGAGAGGCTTTTCAGTAAATGGGCTTACAGAGAGCTTATAGAAAAGCAGGCAGTGAGTATCGTTCAGCCTGATATATGCCACTGTGGCGGTATATTTGAGGGAAGAAAGATAGCTACTATGGCAGAGCTTTACTTTGGCTCAATAGCTCCGCACAATCCCTTAGGTCCGATATCTCTTGCGTCTTGCTTGCAGGTTGACGCTTGTTCTCCTAATTTCCTTGTTCAGGAGCATCCCGGAAATCCCGATAAGGGTGACCTTGGAGTTGGATATATCACTGAGCCGTTCGTTATAAAGGACGGATACATAGATGTTCCCACAAAGCCGGGACTTGGCGTTGAGCTTGACGAAAAGGCTCTTGCAGAGAAGATATATGACGGAAAATGGACAACTCCCCGTCAGTATTTTGAAGACGGTAGCGTAGCGGACTGGTGACGTTGCAATCGAAAAGGAGTATAGAATATGAAAAAATCAGTTTTTGTAACAGGCGCTCACGACGGTACGGGATTTGCTATTGCGGAGCGCTTCGCAAAAGAGGGATACGACGTTTTTGTCGGTAGCCGTGAAAGAGAAAAGGCTGATACAGCGTCGGCAAAGCTTCGTGATACCTACGGCATATTTTCAAAGGGATACGTATACCAGACTACTACGCTTGAAGAAGATGAGGTCAAAGCCATATTCGACGATATAAGAGCTAACGGATATCTTATTGATACGCTGGTACTCAATGCCGCAAACCTTGGTATCGGTCAGGTAAGTCTTGACGTCGATATAAACGAATTTATGGGTGTCTACACAACTAATATCGGTTGGAATTTCCTTATGGCGCGCGAGGCGGCAAAGCAGATGAAGGAAAAGGGCAAGGGAGCGATAGTATTTATAGGCTCTAACTCGTCGGTGAGAGTGACGGAAAACAGGTGCGCGTACTGCTCGTCAAAGAGCGCTATTAACGCTATGTCAAAATCCTTTGCCGTGGATTGGGGCAAATACGGAATACGCTCAAACTGTGTGCTTCCCGGTATGATAAAGACGGTACGCTGGGAAAATAACGTAAACAACTGCAAATACTGTCTGCCGAATTATACGCCTATTGAGGATATAGCGTCCTTTGAGGACGTAGCAAACGCTGCTTGGTATATGGGTAGCGACCAATCGGGCAACACCACGGGCGCGGAGATAGTGGTTGACGGCGGTATGCTCGCGCAGCTCACACCTAATATAAACAGGGAGCTTTGGAAGAAATGAGAAGTAAAAATGAAGGATATAATTAAAAAATTCAAAGAAAAGCTTCATTCCGACGGAGTTTCGGGGGGCTTTCCAAAACGTGTTCCTCCGCGTTTATTGAGACTATGGGATACGCGGGAATGGATTACGTTATCATTGACCTTGAGCACGGACCTAACTCTGTACAGAGCGTTCAAAACCTCATAAGAGGTGCACAGGTAGCAGGACTTATGCCTATAGTCAGAGTCAAGGAAAGCTGCTCGTCAGTTATGGGAGAGGTTCTTGACATAGGCGCGGGTGGAATACAAGTACCGCAGGTAGAACGAGAGAGGAAGCTGAGGCAGTGATAAATCGCACGAAATTCTCTCCTATCGGAGAGAGAGGCGTCTGCCGTTTCGTAAGAGCCGCAAATTACTCCTCAAAGGATAGATTTGAGTATTTCAAGGACGCGAATGAGGCTGTTATAATACTTCAGATTGAGGGACAGGCGGGTATAAATAATCTTGACGATATAATTTCTGTCAAGGGTATTGACGCTATATTTATAGGTCCTTACGACCTATCTCAATCGCTTGGAGTTGCGGGACAGATCGACCATCCGCTCGTCGAAAAAAATGCTTGAGATAGTGAAGAAATGCGCCGAGGTGGGAGTCACCGTTGGAACGTTTGTCGATACTATTGAAAACGCGAGAAAATGGAAAAAGCTTGGGGTTAAATACATATCTTATTCAGTTGACGTAGGAATATTTTATGATGCGACCAGGAGCATTATAAAAGAAATAAAATAATTCTTTTTTTACGAACAAAATTTCCCGAATCCCAAAATTGGAGCATTTTATAAATAACAAAAGTATGGATCATAAGGCAAAAAATCCTGCTTCGATTTTCAAGCGGGAGAAATTTGTCTTACTCACATCGTTAAGCAGAGCTAACCGCATCAAATTTTGTCGATTAAAAATAGAATCAGTATAAACAAATAAAAAGGCGACCGCAGATAACGAAAATTCTGCGGTCGCTGCTGCTTTTTTGATGCTGTGGAAAACGGAACGGTTGGAACAGTTGGAATTATTGGAACGCGTCCTCACCTTTTCACTCTTCACTATTACTTATTACTTGCCAAAAATCCTGTAAAACGAGTGAAAAGTGAAGAGTTAATAGGTAAAAAGTAAAAATCCCGCACTTTCGTGCAGGATTTTTGGCAGGGGCAGGAGGATTCGAACCCGCGACCCACGGTTTTGGAGTGGCTCTGAATGTCCGCAAAGCCTTGAAAATGCTCGCTTTTTCGCCCGTTTTAACCCATTTTTCTCACAAGACCGTGTGTCGCACTTGTGTCTGAAAATTCTTGATGCTTTTTTCATGATATAATTTTTCTCACGCCTTATTGCTGTCAAATTAATTTCAATATTGGTGTTTTAAATATCAATATAACAACCAATCTGCAATATCTACAATTTGCACACACTCATGTTGGTATTTATTATGCCTCGTACACGCGATAATCATCTTTGGATATGCGTCCTTTATCTGCAACAAAGGAGACATCTCCCGCTCAAAGGTTTTAACATCGCTACTATTATCCGATGCCTGAATATAAATTTTCTCATTACGTCTGATAACTACAAAATCTATCTCTTTTTGTAAAGCACTCCTATGTAAACCGCATACCTCATAACCGCTGCGTAAAAGCTCTATCGCAACAATATTTTCAAGCATTCTTCCATAATCTATATTTTATGTACTCAATTTGGCGTAAACCTATAAAAATCAGTTTGGAAATTTACATTCCAAGCTGATTTTTTATTTGGCAATTTATACAAATATCCGTATCATCTATATAAATTATCTCGAAGCTGTTGACATGAAATTGTTTTTGTGATATACTTGTAACGAAGTTATAAATATATGCAACAAACACTGACTTAACGGCAATGGTATTTTATTTAAGGGAATGGTGGTGGATATTAAATCAGCAGGGTTGCGATATTGTAATACAATGCAAAGCTACATAATTCAAAGAAAGGAAAACAATCATGAAAACCACAAAATTTTTGGCGTTGTTGTTAGCTGTCATTATGTGCTTGTCTTTCATTGCTTGTGACAACGGTACAACCACAGCAGACAGCGAAACGGAAACACAAGCCGACACCAATAAATCCTCATCAGATTCGGAATCCAATGATAACGGAGGTGGAAACGGAGACGAGAGTGAAGGTGAAGGCGAAGGCGACGGCACAAAGCTTCCCGACGGTCAGGTAATCTACTTTGAAGATTTCCAAAAGTATTCAAACACGACCGACAACTCCGCGCTTGCTACCCTCAACTGGAAGAAGCTTACTGTTGAAGCAGACAAGGTTATGGGTGAATCGGATGTTAAGTTTGATTTTGAGAATGGCAGACTTCACGTTAATACTTGGAATGTAGGAGATGCTACGGTTCCGGGACACTCATTTTATGCGATTTCACAGCTCAACGATGAGGTTATGCAGACGCTCGCGCCCGGTGGCTACACTTTACAGTATGATATCGCATTTACGCACGATATTGCAAATGCAAACGCATTGTCCTCTATCGTTATAAATTTCAGCGAAAACAACTGGACAGATGCGGCTGTAAGACCAAGCGGCGGCGGTCTGTTTGAAAACGTAACCGCAGGTAAGGCTTATGCTTTGGGTAACACAGGAATTGCTGCAACGGGAAATACGGCAACGAGTAGCCTTTCGGGTGTTCTTGTAAATCAAGCACCCGGACAAACGGCACCTCTGCTCAATCTTTCCGTCACGGTAAGACTTCAGGTTGATCCTGAGAAAGGTCCGATATTCTACGTCAAGAAATCCACCGATCCCGATACCTCTTTCGTTAAGGTTGGAGAGACCGTAATGGGCAACGGATATGTTGGTTGGATGGCGGCAGCATCCAAGGCGGTTGTTCTTCACAACTGTGGCGGTCTTAACGCATACTATGATAACATTCTCGTTTATTCTGGTCTCGGTGAATGTCCCGTAACCATAGTTCCCGACAACTTTAGCGGAGAATCTGCGGGACAGCAGGCTGGTAGCGGCACTATATTCTATTATGAAGATTTCGATTATGAAAGCTCCTTTGAAAACGGAATGATGGATGTAAACACCGTTAACGGTATCAGCACTCAGCTTATGCAGGATCTTGGAATTACCTGTGTCAGCGACGGCGGCCTTACCACTTATATGTGGATAGACAACGGACGCTTGATGATGAGTAGCTTCTCAGGATTTGCAGGAGATGCGAGAGAAAAGGATACCACGGGCAAATATTCGTTCTTTAAGATAGCGGCTCTTGACGATGCTGTGAAGATGGCGGCGCTGTATAAGGATAAATTCACAATACAGTATGATATCGCTTACGGTTGGAAGGATGTTAATGGTGACGGAGCACTCGATATAGATACCGCGTCATGGGCGGCAATGTTTGATATAATACTTAATATGGACGGTGCGAACGGCGTTGCTTGCGGAGTTGCCGCAGGCGGACATGTACGTCTTGATTATCTTACCACCACCGGCTCCGGCACAACGAACGAGCTTCTTACGGACGTTTCTCTTTTGAACAGAGGTCAGGTTCTTGGTAAAAAGCTTCGTGAGGGCGACGTTGGAGCAATCACGGTAAGAATAGTTGTTGATCCTACTACCGATACCATAAAGATATATGCCAAGACCGCCGTAATGAGTGAATTCGTTCTCGCGGGAACTACGAGCGCATTGTCCGACGGATATGATTCTTTGGTAGCGGCTACGAGCAACTCTATTGGATTTGCTCTTCAATACGGCAACAATGCACTTCTTGACAATCTTATAGTTTACAGCGGAGATGAAAATCCCCCCGAAACCGATAATCAGGATAATTATTACAAAGCGCAGTAATTGAAATTTTGAAGGAGAATTTTATGAAAAATACATATTCAGATCCTAAAATTCAATTTATCAATTTCCAGCTTGCTGACGTTATTGCAGCCAGCGGTGATCCGGACCCTGCTGAGGACGATCTCGCATGGGCTTTGGAAGTATGATATAGGAGGGTGTAAAAATGAAAAAAATAATATCCTTTCTTCTTGCAACCACAATGTTGCTTGGTATGTTCAGTATAGGAACTTTTGCGGAAACGCCTCTTACACTTGATATGAAAGCAGTTGAGGGTGCTTCCGTCCGTATAGGTGATGTTGCGGGAATACGCTTCCAGACCATGATAAATAAGGCAGAGCTTGATGCTATTGTTACAGCAAACGGTGCTTCAAACGTTGAGATAGGTACTCTTATTACCCCCACTCAGTACGTAAAGGGCGCAGGCGCGTTTACCATGGAGGCGCTTGACGCTTATAAGGCGTTTAAGGGCTTTGAGAATGAGGCTTACGTAAAGGTAAAGGCTACTTACGCAAATCCCTTTGACACCGAAACGGTCGATGGAACGGAATACTACGTTTACGCAGGCTCTCTTGAGAACATTCTTGACGCAAACGTAATGCTTTCATTCTCCGGTATAGGTTACGTTAAGATTGGCGACGAGGTGGTTTATGCAGAGTACAACGAGGCTGACTCCTCGAGAACTGTCGGCTACGTTGCGTATCGCGCGTATCTTGCCAACGACGAAAATCTTGGAACAGACGGCAAAAATCTTATAGACGATTTTTCTAATAAGTTCCTCACGGCAAAGCTTGGCGAAGGCGCTCCCGATATATCCACCATTCGTTACTTTGAAAACTATGACGATATGGCAGATACCGCAGATTTTGCAGACGCTACAACGTTCCTTGGTTGGAAGGATAATTTCGTTTACGGCTCTGGCGGAGCCGGATACGTATACGGTAAGGACGTAAAGGCAAAATACGAGGGTGGAAAGCTTGTCTTTAAGACGACTAATACTGCCCGTGAAGGACATACGACCGAGAAAGAGTTTATAGCGAGCAATACGCTGAATGCGCAAACTCAGGACATGGCACACTCGCTTCTTACTATTCCCGGGTTGGATAATACAACACTTTATGCAGACGGAAACCATACGTTTGTCATGCAGTTTGATATGAAGATAACCTCCTTTGAAGGAGATTGCGCGGTAGGACTTGCATATTGTGATAAGGACACCAACCTCTCCCGTGGACGTTTCGTAGCGGCATCTGACGTGTCATGGATGTTCTGCTCGGAAGTAGCTAATACAACGGCTTGGTATAAAAAGCCCGGTAGTATTGCGGCTTATTGCGATCCCGATGCAGCGGTGGTCAGAGTTCAATTCATACTGAATAAGGATATGACCGTTCAGCAGATGAGCCTCAACGGTACCGTTATTAACGCAACGTATGCAAATGCAGATCAGGTAAGCGGAAACTTT
The DNA here is from genome assembly GCA_015065365.1 of Oscillospiraceae bacterium. Lineage (GTDB taxonomy): Bacteria > Bacillota > Clostridia > Oscillospirales > CAG-272 > HGM12713. The sequence continues at coordinate 10,442 of SVQL01000011.1, forward strand.
GATATAGGTCTATATTTCCTCAAGGTTGGAACTGTCGAGATAGACAACCTCCTCGTTTATTCCTACGGTGACGGAGGTTATCTTCAACAAGACTGAGACAGTCAAAAGAGAAGATTACATAAACGATCCCACTCTGCTGAATTTAAGCTGGGAGGACGAGTTTGACGTTCCCGAAGAAATGCTTGACTTTGAGGAAAAGAGACAGGCATTGAACGATCCCGACGGAAGATTTATGGTATGGTCGCACAGAGGTGATACGGCAAGGTATCCCCAAAACTCCATTGAAGCGATAATAAGCGCTTGTATGATGGGAGTTGACGTGTGCGAGATTGACGTCAGAGTTTCCAAGGATGGTATTCCCGTGCTTGTGCATGACGAAACGCTTACCAAGACCACAAACTTCTCCGCTATGGCGGGAAAGACGGTAAACGGAATGACCTTGCCCACGTCAGCAAAGGTCAGTGATTGGACACTTGCAGAGCTTCGTTGCTTAAGACTTAAGGCGGGCGCAGGTGGAACCGGAGCGGCTGTGACCGACTATCTCATCCCCACACTTGAAGAAGCGATCATAGTCGCAAAGGGAAGAATGTTCTTATATTGCGATAAGCTTGAGCTTAAGTACGACTCTACCGATAAAGTATTTACCCGAAACGACGTAGCCGATATAGCCTTCCCGATATTCGCAAAGCACGAGGCTTGGGATACTATGATATATATCGGCGGCGTGGGTGTATCCTACGGATATTATTGCCTTAACGACCTTAAGACAGAATATCCTGAAAGCGCTCCTTACTATCTTGCGCAGCTGACGACCTCAACGAGCGACTCATGGACTGAGCGGGCAGACAAATTGGCAGAATTGGATATGCCTATGATAGCTCGCTTCTCGGGCTGGGAGGATACGGTGACAAACGTAGCCGGTATAGATACCTTCTTCAGTACGCATTCGGAAAGTCTTGCTTCCATAAAGGGAAAGATAAGGCTTCACGCCGATTGCTACGCATACGAGAACGCAGAGGCATACGCCAAGCTTTTGAGCTACGGAGTCAATGGAGCAATGGTAAACGATCCGCTCTCTGCTTGCCAATTCGTGGCAGATACGTATTACAACAATTAAAAATTTAAGCTATGCTTCAGCCTTGCGTAAAACTCTCAAGCGTTGAAGCATAGCGCAAAGAGGTTTTTCAATGAATAATTTTGCAAAATATTTTGACCACACTATTCTTGCCGCAAGCACCACTCCCGCAGAGTTGAAAAGAGTTTGTGACGAGGCAAGGCAGAACGGCTTTTGCTCGGTTGCCGTAAACACGGGAATGGTAAAGCTTTGCGCGGAATATCTCGCGGGAAGCGACGTTCTCGTTGACGCCGCCGTCGGCTTCCCTCTCGGCATAACCACTGTTGAGTGCAAGCTCTTTGAGGCTGAAGAGGCTATAAAGAACGGTGCCGGTGAGGTGGATTACGTTGTGAACGTCGGTAAGGTAAAGAACGGCGAATATGACTACATAAAAGACGAAATGGAAAGAATGGTAGCTCTTTGCCGCTCATATAACGTAACCTCAAAGGTTATATTTGAAAACTGCTATCTGACCGACGACGAAAAGCGTGAGCTTTGTCGTATAGCTCTTGAAGTCAAACCCGACTTTATCAAGACCTCTACGGGCTTTGGTAAGGGCGGCGCAACGCTTGAGGACGTGAAGCTTATGAAAGACATGGTGGGAGACGCGGTCAAGGTAAAGGCTGCGGGCGGTGTCCGTGACCTTGCTACCTGTCTTGCTATTATCGAGGCGGGCGCGGAGCGCGTCGGTTGCAGCTCTACGCTTGCAATACTCAACGATTACAATAAGGAGAAAAAGTAATGAGAAGCTACGTTGTTTATGCAGATCAAACCTGCAAAATAGTTGACGATATGCCCATGCCCAAATACGGCGATTACGACGCTCTCGTTAAGATAGAGAGCTGCGGAGTTTGCGCAGGCACGGACACCAAGATAATTCACGGTAAATTCAAGGGCGTTGACAATTATCCCGTCGTTCTCGGTCACGAGGGTGTCGGACGAGTTGTTGAAAAAGGCGCAAAGGTAACCAATTTTGAGATTGGCGACCTCGTGCTTATGCCCTATTGGTCGGACGTTCCCGAGGGCTATTACAGCGGTTGGGGAACTTATTCCGAGTACAATATAGTAACCGATGCAAAGGCTATGGCTGACGACGGTCTTACCCCCGATGCCTTTGCTTGGGGACAGTGCAAGCTCCCCGCAGATTTCGACCCCGTAAGCTCGGCTATGATAATCACCTTCCGCGAGGTACTCAGCACGATGAAGCGCTTTGGCTTCGAGAGTGGCAAGAGCATTGCTATCCTTGGACTTGGACCCGTTGGACTCAGCTTTGTTAAATTTGCAAAGCTTATGGGTATGTCTCCTGTTATTGCCATGGATATTCAGGATGAAAAGCTTGAAAGAGCCAAGGCGTGCGGAGCGGACTACGTTATCAACACCAAGAATGAGAGCATGGTTGACGCTATCAAAGCTATCTGTCCCGAGGGACTTGATTTCGCACTTGACGCGGTTGGCTACAATCCCTTTATCAATCAGGCGCTTGAGGTCATCAAGTCCGACGCTAAGGTATGCGTTTACGGCATATCCGAGGATATGAATACCAACGTTGATTGGAGCAAATGCCCCTACAACTGGACGCTTCATTTCCATCAGTTCCCATTGAAGGAAGCAGAGGCGGGAGCGCACGACCAGATAGTACAGTGGATAAAGGACGGCGTTCTTGATCCCAACGACTACATATCTCACGTATTTGACTTCGACGACATCGAGAAGGCGTTTGATATCATAAAGAGACGTGAGCCCGCTATGAAAATGGTAATCCGTTTCTAACGGGGGTAAGGTATGAAATACTTACTTGCTCACGACCTTGGTACGTCGGGAAACAAAGCAACGCTTTACAGCACCGACGGTCAGCTCGTTAAAAGCATTACCTACGGCTACGACCTTAAGGTATCGAACGGCAACTGGGCAGAACAAGACCCCATGGCTTGGTGGGGCGCAGTGTGTGAAAGCACAAAGGCACTTACCGCAGAGGTGAATGCGGCGGATATTGCGGCAGTCTCATTCAGCGGTCAGATGATGGGTTGCGTTTGCGTTGATAAGAACGGCGAGCCTCTCCGCGACGCTATGATATGGGCGGATATGCGCTCTACCGAGCAGGAAAGCAAGCTGCGCGCAAATATCGGCGAAAAGGAATTTTACAATATCACGGGACACAGAATAAGCAGCTCTTACAGTGCTACCAAACTCATGTGGGTGCGCGACAATCAGCTCGAAATATACGCCCGTACCGCAAAGATGCTTAATGCAAAGGATTTTATTATCCTCAAGCTCACGGGCAAAATGGTGACCGAGCCCTCGGACGCGTCGGCTACCTGCCTTATGGATCTTGGCGCAAAGCAGTGGTCGGATACGGTCATTGATGCTTGCGAGCTTGACAGGGCAAAGCTCCCCGATATAATTTGTTCCATTGATGTGGCGGGAACGGTAACCGATGAAGCCGCATCTGCTTGCGGACTTCTTTCGGGTACTCCCGTTGTGTGCGGCGGCGGAGACGGCGTTTGCGCCGCAGTCGGCACGGGCGCTGTTGCTGGGGGCAGAGCTTATCTTTGCCTCGGAACGTCTTCTTGGATATCGTATGCTTCAAAAACGCCCGTATGCGATGAGAAGATGACTAACTTCAACTTTGCTCATATTGTCCCCGGACTCGTTACCCCATGTGGAACTATGCAATGCGGCGGTGGCTCACTAAGCTGGGCAGTCGATACTCTTTGCAAGTTTGACAGAGAGTTCAAGGACAAGAATGAGAAGGGTAAGCTTTACGATACTGTTTGCTCGGCAGTTGAGGCATCCCCCATAGGAGCAAAAGGACTTTTGTTCCTGCCTTATCTGCTGGGCGAACGCAGTCCCCGATGGAATGAAAAAGCCAAGGGCTCGTTCGTAGGGCTTACTCTTGAACACGGAACGGGAGATATGCTCCGCGCGGTTATGGAGGGAGTGGCAATGAATTTGTCACTTATCCTTGAAGTGTACCGCAATGAGGGAGCGAAGATAGACGATCTCGTTCTCATAGGTGGCGGCGCAAGATCACCCATATGGAGACAGATACTTGCCGACGTGCTCGGAGTTTCCATTCAAATGCCAAACTTCCTTGAGGAAGCAACGTCTATGGGCGCGGCTATAACCGCGGGTGTTGGTGTTGGCGCATTTGAGGATTTCAACGTGATAGACCGTTTCCTGAAAACTGAAAAAGTATATTATACCAACAAGGAAAACAACGAGAAATACAAAAAAATCAAGAAAAACTTTGATGATTGTTACTTTGCTCTTGAAAAAACCTTCGATTTTTTGTATAATATAAGTTAATACCATAAGAAAATTTTGGTAAAACGTATATTAAGAGAGGACTTTAAGACATGTCTAATTCAGCGCCCGCAGTGGGATTTTGCGTAAAGGTAATAGAGGCTCTTGCAGAGTCAAAAACTCCTATCGGCATCTCGGAGATAAGCAGAAGAACGGAGATAAACAAGAATATGGTATCGAGAATACTCCATACTCTTGAGGAAGAAAACTGGGTACAGAGCGACGATAAGTCGTGCTATACCCTGACTCTTTTGCCGTTCTGTCTGTCAGCAAAGGTCGTAAGCCGTACTACTCTTTGCAATATCGGTGTGCCGATACTCCAGAAATTCTGGAAAGAATACGGTGAAAGCACGTACCTCGGTATTCTTCGCAATGACGAGGTACTGTATCTCTCACACTTTGATTCCGTTCAGAACGTAAGAGTTGCCGGTGTGGTCGGCGGAAGCTATCCTCTGTACTGCACAGGTCCCGGTAAGGCTCTCCTTGCCTTTAGCTCGGATGAATACATAGAGCAATATATAAACGGTCATCAATTGACCAAGCGCACACAAAAGACTATCACCGATCCCGATATGCTCAGACGGGAGCTTGCTACGATACGGCAGAGAGGATATTCTCTTGACGACGAGGAATTCGGTCACGGTATCGTATGTATGTCCGCCCCCGTATTTGACCACGCAGGAAAGGTGATAGGAGTAGTAGGCTGCTCACTTTCCACGGTTTATTGTACCGCAGAGGAAATATATGACCGTTGCGGAGAAAGACTTATGGAAACAGCAGAACAAATTTCAAAATGTATGGGATACGTTCTCCGATAAATAGGGCGTGTTCCACGCGGACGTTCATTTTTGAGTTATGCGTAAAATTTAGGAGAATATTATGATTAAATCAAAACTTTTTGCAGTCCTGCCCGATTATGTGGCAACACCCGACGGAATGGCTATCGACTCCGAGGGCAATCTTATACTTGCTTGTCCCAACTATGCCGATCAGACACTAAAGGGCTGTATCCTCAAGATCGACAAAGACAAAAATATAACCAAGTGGTTTGACGTTCCCGTTCACGAACAAACGGGACTTGCAAGTCCTATGGGTATCGCATTCGGTCCTGACGGCGACCTTTACATATGCGACAACCAAGGCTGGCCCGGACGCCCCGAGCTTATACGCAAGGGACGCATACTCCGCGTAAGGCTCGACGGAAACAACATAGTTAAGACAACGGTAGTTGCTAAGAATATGGAGCATCCCAACGGAATGCGTATTCGCGACGGATATGTTTACGTTACTCAAAGCACGCTTGAGCTTGTAAAGCACCCGTCGGGTAAGCTTGTTAGCTGCGTTTACCGTTTTAAGCTTGACGATGAGAATATTGACATCACAAATACTCTTGACGACAAGAATATACTTACTACCTTCGTAACGGAAAACCCCGATGATCAGTATGGTGTTGACGGAATCGAGTTTGACCGCGAGGGAAATCTTCTTGTTGGAAACTTCGGTGACGGAGCAGTTTATAAGGTTACCTTTAACGAGGATATGTCCGTTAAGTCCAACGAGATATGGGCACAGAACAAGGAAAACCTCGAAAGCACCGACGGAATGATAATGGACGATGAGGGCAATCTCTATATCGCAGACTTCTGCGTGAACGCTATCGTCAAGATACTTCCCGACGGAACGGTTACCAAGCTTGCGCAAAACGGAGACACCGACGGACTTGACGGCGGACTTGATCAGCCCGGTGAGCCTATCATATGGAACGGAAAGCTTATAGTTTCCTGCTTTGACTGTGTTACCAACGACATAGTAGTGAATACGGCGCACGAAGCGCCCGCAACGCTTGCGGAAATTGAGCTTTAAGGAGGATGATTAGAATGATTAAAAAGATTTCATTATTGCTTATTGCCTTGCTTTTGCTCGGCACTCTCACGGTTGGATTCGTTGGTTGTGCTGATACAGAGGATGGCTATGACGTAGGAACTTCAAATACAGTTAATACACAAGAAAACGATGACGGATATATTGCTGACGATCTGCCTGAAAATAATTTCGGCGGAGATAAGGTAATAATCCTTACGCCTACGTGGAGAAATACGCCTGATTACATTCTTCAAAAGGAAATTAAGGGAAATATCGTAAACGATGCTATGGTGCAATCGTATTATAACGTTTCAGAGCGTTTCAACATGGAAATTGATCTCCTCATACCCGGAGATCAAAAGGTAGTTCAATCAACCGTTGAAAATGCGGGAAAATCAGGGGATACATCGTTTGATATAGTTTACAATCACGATACGAGAACGGTTGCCAACGCTGTTAACGGAAATTTCCTTAATATAAAATCCATGGAGCTTGTAAATTTGGATAAGCCATGGTGGACAGCTTCATCTCAAAAGTTCCAAATTGCCAATAAGCTTTATTTTACCTCAAGCTATTTGGGAATATGGTCGCCTTATATGAACATGGGGCTTTATTATAACAAGGATATTGCCAGCGAAAACGGCATTACTATGCCTTATGATGACATAATAGCAGGGAACTGGTATATTGATGATATGATAGAGATGACGAAGAATTTAAAGATCGATAAAGACGGTGACGGCGAAATAACTACGGACAAAGACCAATATGGTTACGTCACTTCTTATCATGGAAATCTTTGTGCTCAGGCAAACCTTGTAGGATCGTTCATTTCACAGGACGGAAAAGGCGGAAATAAAATCAACGCCGATATTGAACGTTGCTCAAATTATATGAGTACAATGGAACGATTGTACGCTAACGGAATTGGCGAGTATGAAGGTGTTACTTCATACAATATGGATATATTCAAGGACGGACGAGCTTTGTTTATATTTTCGGAAGCAAGAACTCTCGTCGAAAACCGTAACGATATAACGTTTAAATGGGGAATGATTCCGTTTCCCAAGTACGATGAGAACCAAAAGGAATATTCATCGGCAGGATATGACCTGTTCTGGGGTGTTAATATAAACGTAGCCCATCGTTCGGAAATTATATCAACTGCAGTTGAGGCACTGAGTTGCCAAAACTATAATAACGTATATCCTGTCATTTGGGAAGAGTTCTTTGGATATAAATTATCGGAAAGCGTTACTGATTATCAAATGGTTTGTATAGTACGCGATGCAACGTTTGTCAATCCCGACTACGTTTACGATACTCAAATTCTTGGAATGACTCAGCTTCTGAATCTTTGGGATACTGCAGAAAAATCGTCCGTTTCTTCACACATAACAACAAATACCAATCTTGCGAAGGTTTCACTTAAGCTGTGTGTAGAAAAGTTTTCACAAATGCCGTAATGGCTGAGGTGCGCTTTATGAAAAAAAGATTTTTGTTCGCTTGCCTTTCTGTGCTATTATTGGTGATGCTTTTGATCACGGGATGCACAAAGGAAAACGGCGGTCAAGAAAGCATATCCGAGGATTCTATCAGTGCTGAGGCTTCTGATCACCTCAATATAATAAATCCTGATGGAAGCAGCGATTTTAAAATAGTTCATGCTTTGTTTGGGGATAAGGAGCTTACGTCAACTGTAAATTTGCTTCAACAACGTATGAACAATAATTTTTCATCCAACATAGAGATGGTGTCTCACACTGCAAACGGAGAGTCCGGAACGGTTGAAAACGACGCCTTTGAAATACTTATAGGTCAAACCAACCGTAAGCAATCCAAGGAAGCATTGAAGGACTTAAGCAAGGGTGAATATATTATTTTGGTTTCGGGGAGCAAACTTGTGATCACAGGTGCTACTAACGATGCTATAGTTGAGGCAGTAAATGTTTTTATGGAAAAATACATTACAAATGCGGATAAAGAAAATGGAATAATAATTCCCCGAGACGAAATAATCAAGGGAACAAAAGATATGTCCGCTATTTATAAGGATGCGGATATGAGAATTATGACTCTTAATGTGGCACTTAATAATTATGAACCCGAAAAGAGACGTACTCATATACTTAATCTTATTGAAGATTATAACCCTGCCGTTATATGCTTTCAAGAGTACAACGCAGCGTGTTATACACGAATCGGCGCGGCGTTGACAATGAATTATAAGGCGGCTATATCGCAGCATCCGGATGGCTCGGGAACTGCTATATATACTCCTATTTATTACCGCACAGATACGTTTACGCTTGTTGAGAGCGGTGGCGGATGGCTTAGGGATAGATTTACGGGTACATCTACTAAATGCTATTCATGGGCTGTATTGAAGTTCAAGGATTCGGGAAAAATCTTTGCCGTTACAAATTATCACGGAGCGGTAGCAAGCAAGGGCTATGAAGGATATGAAAATTATTCCGACGAGCAAATAGCACAGCTTGCGGCAAAATGGACGTACGGAAATGTAGAACAACTTATTGAAATTATCGCTTCGATAAAAGCGGAGCACGGTGACATCCCGTTCCTTTGTGCGGGTGACTTTAATTTTGATAAAAATACTACCGCTTATAAATTAATTACCGATAACGGAATGGTAGAAGCCGAAACACACGCAACTGTTTCAAAGTGTGAGGGTTATAGGGGAACGCATACCCCCGGAACTCCTGCAAGATACGGAAACAGTATAGACCATATATTCTATGATCCCGAACACGTCACGGCTTATGTTCATTACACGGGTGCAACTACGGAAGACGAGCTTGCGGCATCGGATCACCTTATGGTATATGCCGATATAGGCTTTAACAGTTAAACAATTTTTAAATTAAAGTTTAAAGCGTACGGAAAGGAGGAAAGCATTGTATTTCTCTTTTATCCGTACGCTTTTTGGTAAAATTGGTATGAAAATAATAAACGAAAAATTAAATTATCTAAAAGAGCTTGTTTTTGAAAGTGATAATACAGCTTGTTTTATAGAACGAGAGAAATTTTTAAATAATCTCGACACAAGTGTATATAATGTTGAATCATTAAATTATCACGCTAACATTTTGGCGGGAATGCTTGACAACGTATCCGTTCCGGTAGATGAAAATGATATTTTTGTCGGTCGTGTTGTTGAAGGTGTACTCGATAGCTTCGAGGGAGTTCCCAATAGAACGCTTAAATCCAACGGACATATGAGTCCCGAATACGCAAGATTATGGCAGAAGGGATATAAGGGAATACTCGCCGATATAAAGAAAAACGCCGAGCAACGCAGCGATGAAAAATCAATGGTGTTTTATGAAAACGCCCGCATAGTCGTTGAAGCCATACGCAGATACAGCAAAAGATATGCAGATGCAGCTCGTAGTAAGGGATTAACAAGAGCCGCCGATGCGCTTGAAAGAGTGCCCTACGAGCCGGCATACGATTTATACTCCGCATTACAGGGAGCGTGGATCGTCCACCTAATAGCAAGCTGCTACGTAGGAGCAAGAGATTACGCCTTCGGCCGTTTGGATCAGTCGTTATATCCGTATTATCTGAAGGAGCTTGCCAACGGAACGACTAAAGAAGAAGTAGAGGATATCCTTGCGGGATTCTTTATAAAAACCAACGAAATATGCGGACGCACGTCGTGGAACTATAAGCGTAAGCCTATTTTATGCAACTCCTCAAAGCAGTACGTAAATATAGGCGGAGAAAATCCAAATGAGCTTTCATTCGCCATTCTTGCCGCAGCTAAAAAGGTAAATATGGCGCAGCCGCAGATAGTCGTACTACTTGACCCCGGCGCTAACGAGGAATTTACCGATGCAACATTCGAGGCTTTAACGGTACTGACGGATAAGATGAACGTTTATTCATACACCTCTGTAAAGTCGTTTCTGTTGGAAAAGGGCTTGTCCGAAGAAATTGCAAGTGACTTCACCTATTCGGCTTGTTGTACCTTTGACCTAAATCATCGAAATATACGTGAAGAATACTTTTTGCCGTCCGTTCAAACATTTTGTAATGTTATTTACGAAAAAGATTTTGATAACATCAATGAAATAGTGGAGGCGTATTTTGATGCTTTGAGAGAAAATTTGTTAGAGCATTTAGACCTCGTTCAACAAAAAGTTTCGTTTACAAAAAACAGAAAGGCATTTGTTCTTGATGCACTTCTCATTGGTGATTGCACTGAAAAATGCCGTTATCCCTTGAATGGCGGATTGACTTACCACGTTTACAACGTATTCTTCTCGGGAATTGCTACCGTAGCAGATTCGCTCGCCGCCATAGATAAATTGGTTTTCGAGGAAAAGCGCTTTACCTATCGCGAATTTATTGATATAGTAAAGTCAAATTATCAAGGTAACGACGACATTTTAGCATTCGTCACCTCACTCCCAAAATACGGAAACGATCTTTCGGTGGACAAATATGCCGCTATGGTCGGAGAGGCTTTTGTTTCTATGGTGAACAGCATAAGCTTGCCAAAAGGTAAATATGCTATCCCCGGATTTTATTCATTGGATAAGGACAACAGATGGGCAAAAGATATTCCTGCTACCCCCGATGGACGGCTTTGGGGAGATCCGTTCAGTGAAAATCAGTCGCCTACCTATGGCGCCGACAGAAATGGTATCACCTCGCTTATAAACAGCGTATCAAGGCTACCTCTTGAAAAAACCGCAACAGGTGGATTTAATCTGACATTTTCTGGTGCTGTTAAGCCGGAAATACTCAAAGCCTTGGTAACGACATTCTTTGAAAAAGGCGGTTTGCACGTGGGTATTACCGTATTAAGTCGGAGAGAGCTTGAAGATGCTATGAAGACCCCTGATAAATACAAGAGTCTTACTGTACGATTGTATGGCTTTAGCGAATATTTTATAAATATGCCAGAATGGCAACAAAGGGCTATACTCAACCGAACTGCTTACTAAAGGAGAATGTCTTGGGAAAAGTATTTAATATACAAAAATTTTGCACGAGCGACGGTCCCGGGATAAGAACAACTGTTTTTCTAAAGGGATGTCCGTTAAGATGCGTATGGTGTCATAATCCAGAGTCACATAGCTTTTCGGATGAATTATCATATAATTCAGACAACTGTATTTCCTGTGGCAGATGCGTTATGAGTTGCCCAAATCAATGTCATAAAATCATTAATGGTGGTCATGTTTTTGATAGGAATGCTTGTAGGTCTTGTTTTAGATGTATTCAGCCTGCGTGTAAAGCATTGAAAAGATACGGATACGAAATAAGTGCCGATGAAATTATCCAAGATGCTATGAAGGATGAGGCTTTTTACAGAAATTCCGGTGGCGGTATTACGCTATCAGGTGGAGAACCGTTTGCTCAGCCCGAATTTTGCGTGGAAATATTAAAGAAAGCCAAAGAAAACGGATTGCATACGTGTATTGAAACTTGCGGTCACATAAGTACGGATATATTAGCGCAAAGTTTGGATTTTGTTGACCTCTATCTGTTTGACTATAAGGAAACCGATCCTGTCAAGCATACAGAATATACGGGGGTAGATAACACGTTGATACTCGAGAATTTGAGATATATCAACAGTGTTGGTAAACAAATAATCCTTAGATGTCCGCTTATTCCGACCTTTAACGATACCAAGGAGCATTTTGAAGGAATTGCCGATATTGCTAATAAGTATGCTAATATTATCAAAGTAGAAATTGAACCGTATCACGATTTCGGATGTAATAAATACGAGCAGTTAGGAAAAGCAATAAATGAACAGATAAAATCTATCGGTGTCTCTGAAAAAACTAACATTGAGGGAGTCTTGGCGTATATTCAAGACAAAACCTCAAAACCCGTAATCATAGCTTAACAATACTTATAAAACAGGAGAACATTATGAAAATAGCAATTCAATCGGGAAGATCGACGTATGAGATAGGTCTTGCCGAAACTTACAGAATGTATGCCGAAGCGGGCTTTGAGTCCATAGATTGGAATATCAACGACTATCTGCCCGGAGCGCAGGTAACCAAGGGCACTTATGCGGGAAATATATATGAAAAGAGCCTTGAGGAAATACTTGCGTTTCTTGACGAGGAGCTGTCCGAGATAAGAAAGAACTGTCTTTCTATCGGTCAGGCTCACGCTCCGTTTCCCGCATATATTCCAGGAAAGCCCGAAATACTCGACTATATGATTGAGGTGTATAAAAAGAACGTTTTGCTTTGCCAAGCGGTTGGATGCAAATATCTCGTTATACATGGCATTTCTCTTTCTAAAAAGGACAGAGAAAATACTCCCGAAAGCATAAGAGCATTGAACGATAAGCTTTATAAAAGCCTTATCCCGACTTTACTTGAAACGGACGTTGTAGTATGTCTTGAAAATCTGTTCACCAAGGATGGAGAGGTTGTTGCCGGCGTTTGCTCTAATCCTTACGAGGCAGTTGAGATGATAGACGAGTACAACAAAGCCGCAGGCAAGGAGTGCTTTGGCTTCTGCTTTGATACGGGACATCTTAATCTTCTGAAGCAGGATATGAGAAGCTATATTCCCGTGCTTGGAAACAGAATAAAGGTGCTTCACGTTCATGATAACGACGGCATCAGCGATCAGCACAAAGCTCCTTACACGGGCACTATCGTTTGGCAGGATTTTTGCGATGAGCTGCAAAAGGTAGGATATGAGGGAGACATCAGCTTCGAGACCTTTAATCAGACAAGTCTTAGGATTATTGACAGAAAGGTGCTTGCTCCTTGGCTAAAGCTCATATATGAGATAGGAGATTGCTTTAGAGATAAGATATCATCACTTTAAACGGAGATTTGTATGAGTGATAATATCAAAAAATATATAGCAGAACTTGTTTGGATAGAACCCAACGGAGTCATCATCGACTCGTCTTTTTGGGATAGAAAAAGTCTTGTTGGCATTTCGGGTGACTTATATATACTTGAAGACAGCGTAAACAAAACTCTTGGCGGTCAGTATGCAGTATTGTACGATGAACAAAGGAATCATTTGCGGACGGATCATGGTGTTTCAACATATGTGAACGGCAAACTTGTTTTTAATACAAAAGACAGTATATATACTTTCAAAATAATAAAGAAGTAATTTGGGAACGAGAAAATAATTATTAATTCATTTATATTTTTGGTTCAAAGATGGGTAAGGCTCTTTCCGCTTTGACCGAAAAGCAGTTTAAGGCGATTTGGTATGTAGCTGTAGAGGGCTTATCTTATACTGAAGCCAGACGGTTAATGGGAATACGTTGGGAGACGGTGAGACAGTATTATAAAAAGTCAGAAGAAAAAATAAAAAAATATTTTTAAAAAATATCCCCTAAAAACGCATTTCTCGTGACTATTAAGTAGGGGCAGATAAAAGTATAATCAAATTTTGTCGATCAAAAATTGCGTCGCAGTAAGCAAATAAAAGCGATTTTTATTGACAAAGACAAAAAGTTATGTTATAATAGCATCACAATTAAATAACCTTGAACAGATACCTTGCCGTTATCGTAGGGAAACCTACAAGCCACAGAAACGCGGAATATTAATCGGGATTATTCCTGTGAACGGCTGCAAGCTTACTGCTTGCGGAGAGCGATGACAGATAGCGGTGATAATGATACTTCCGTGCAAAATGCGCGGCCGGCGGGCAACCCGGCGGAGGTGAGATTCCTATGATGACAGCTCGTACCTGTCAGTCTGTGAGAGGTATAAAACATTACCACAAACTTTTATGTATTACGCTGTTGCGAAAGAAACGTACTTTTGATGGGTGAAATAACCTTTTGTTTCATAGATATTCGCAAAGCATAGAAAACCCAGCACAAGCTATAGCTATACCCATTTATAAATTTAATAAACACAACTCATATATGAGTGTCGAGAAAGATTTCTATCTCGGCACTCTTTTTATATTCAAATTTAAGGAGATTTATATTGAAATATTATAATAACAATAATAACAAAAGAGATATACTCTGTTTATGAAATATATGACGGAAGTGTTCAGTCTGGCAAAATAGTTGGAGAAACGTGCGGCGCATTCGTAGGCGGCATGGATAATAACAATAGACAAAAAGCTTACATTTTTGGTACGCCTTCTTCACGGGAGTTGCCACGTTGGAAGAGGACGAAGAGCTATGGAATACTATGGTGAACGATTTCGGTCCTGATAGAAAACAGACGGGCAAATGGCAGGAAATATACCCGTCCAATGCTTTTATCGGGAATTATCTGCGACTGGAATTGCTTTCCAATGCGGAAATATACGATAAGCTGGAATCGGACATTTGCGGATATTTTGATTATATGGCAAAGCGTACGGGTACGCTTTGGGAGCATGATAGCATTAAGGCAAGCTGTAATCACGGCTTTGCATCGCATGTGCTTGTGTGGCTGGATCATCTTGGATATATATACGATTTATAATATGACAATATAGATCTGTGTGACGGTGATATGTATTGTAGTAATTATATTATCTCAGTGCTTTAAGTGCTCGCTTATATTTATAATAACTATTCCTCGAGCAGCCACACAGTTTCAGGACGTCGGGATCTTCAAGTCAGCCACCGAAGACTTTGGAATGCTTCTGGATGATTGCTTTGCAGTGGATGGATTTCTTGGTAGTTAGGGAAGTGCCTTTAGAAAGACCAATCTGGGTTCCATTATTCTTAGATTTTCGTATACCTTGGCTGATACGACTATGTAGGTCGGTGACTTCTTTCTCGGCTTGCTCGAATGCGGCTTTGATTTGCTCTTCGGCTAGAGCCATCATAAAATTATTTATGAGCTGTATGTTGCCTTTGAAGAAATCATCGATTGCGGTATTACCTGTTTCTATGTTAATATTGAGTAGGTTATTATGCACAACGTATTCGATGATAAGATCTTCCGCCACGCCGCTCGGAACGCATTCGGTATGGGTAAATAAGGACAGGACTACAGAGCATGTAAGACCTACGGTCCGATGTATAGATAAATAAAAACAAGGCACTTGACAGAACGAACAATTATACTTCGTTCTTCAAGTGCCTTTTGTATTACAAAAAACATATAAATCCGCATACAAACTATAAGAGACTTCCATAGTTGAACTTTAAAAGAGATACAAATAAACTTAAAATAGCCCTTGAAAAGCAACAAAAGTATGGGTCATAGGCACTATTTTACTGCTTCGATTTGATAGCGGGAGAAATTGTCTTACTAACATCGTTCAGCAGAGCCGACCGCATCAACTTTTGTCGATCAAAAATTGCGTCGAAGTAATCAAATAAAAGCGATTTTCTATTGACAAAGAAATTTGGCTATGTTATAATAGTGTCATAATTGAATAACCTTGAGCAGATACCTTGCCGTTATCGTAGGGAGACCTACAAGCCACAGAAACGCGGAATAATGTTGGGATTATTCCTGTGAACGGCTGCAAGCTTACTACTTGCGGAGAGCGATGACAGATAGCGGTGATAATGATACTTCCGTGCAAAATGCGCGGCCGGCGGGCAACCCGGCGGAGGTGAGATTCCTATGATGACAGCTCGTAACTGCCAGTCTGTGAGAGGTATAAAACATTACCACAAGCATTTATGTATCAAGCTGTTGCGAAAGAGAAACCTTTATTGATGAGGTGAAATAACCTTTTGTTTCATAGATATTCGCAAAGCATAGAAAACCCAGCACAAGCTATAGCTATACCCATTTATAAATTCAATAACCACAACTCAAATGTGAGTGTCGAGAAAATACATCTCGGCACTCTTTTTGTATAACGAAAACCACGCGATAGTGAAATGGTAAAATAAAGGTAGACACATAGAAAACCACTATGTATCTACCTTTTTATTATGGTATAATAAAAGAAAACAAAAGAAAAAGGAGAAATAAAATGAAAAAAGGACAAAA
>SVQL01000105.1 GCA_015065365.1 Oscillospiraceae bacterium
ACTCACTTCCCTTCCTTTTATTATATATAGGGTTCTCAGGACTTCTTTTCCTGCTTCAAGACGTCGTTTCGGATCCGTTCCATTATGTATTCGCCGTCCACCTCGGTAAGTTGCTTATACCAATCCGAACGGAAGAACGCCTCAAGCTCGGCAAGTTCCTCGTCTGCTTCACCTACGATACCGCTTCTGCGAAGCGACTGCTTATAAGCTTTCTTGTAGTCGTGGCAGGCTTGGATAACGATTGCGTTGGCAAGCTCCTCATAGGGATCGAAGCTGACGTCTTCTTTAATGGTTACTTTTTCGTTTTTCATTTTCTTTCCTCCTGTTTTTTGATTGACAGTTTTTTGCTGTCTACCTATAAACATCCTCGACACCCCCTGATTTCTGCAAAGAAAATAAAAAAAGTCCAACTTTTTTTGAAAAGCGGACAAAATACAGTGAAAACACTATTGAAAAACGGACAAAAAAAGAAAGCAGGAACTAATCCTGCCTTCCATTTGCTCTATATGTTACAACAAGAGATACGGCACATAATATAAATTACAATGCTTCAAGTGCAACTTTTTCATAACGAATGCTGTTAATAAATCGCTTAATATTCGGCTGCTCCATAAAGGCTGCTATGCCGTTCCTTTCGCATTCCTCAAAAATTTCGTGACTGATTGCAAGAACAAGCGTATCCTGTCCGTCCTCGTTCATAAGGTATGTAAGGCGCTCGTCATAGTGTTCCTCTCTCCACGACTCGTTGCGATGAAAGATTGCACAGCCCTTCATTTCACCGCGCTCTACGTCAAACGTATCACTCATTCTGATGTGAGCTCCATAATCAATATAGCTTTCAATCTGCTCTCTCGGATCAGCATCCTTTGTCCACGCACCTATCTCAACTTGATACTTACCGTCGAGCGTTTCCATAATCAACGTATCCGGCGAAACACCTGCGGGATCGGTAACGATACTCATTTCCTCCGGAAGTTCAAACGAGAAGCTGAGCGTGTATATTCGTCCGTTTTTTATATACAACATTTATCCGTTTCCTTTCTTTATTAAAAATTCACTCCAAACAGTATCGGTGATACCAATAGCCTCAAGAGCATTGGCAACGTCGATGATCCCTTTTCTGCCAAGGTATTGAATAGCGATGATCTCTTCCTCTGTCAGCTCGGCAATATCCTTGACAATACTATACCCCTTGGCAATCAAACGGTTTTGCGCTCTCACCGGCATATCCATCTTGATAATCTTGATTTGATACTTTTCTTCATCGTATTTGTTTTTACGTTCCTCTTCGATTTTTGCACAGCGTTCCTCATAACCTATCTTACCATATTTTATATATCCGAGCAAAGGTGGGCGACGCAAACGAATAAGTGATCTATGTTCCACCGTTCTGATTCGTTCTCCCGTAACGTCGAACTCTTTTCCGATGGCGGTAAAGGTCATCTTTTCAGCATATCTCATTCGAATAATTTTCTGATCTCTGGGTGGCAAAGTGGAAATAGCAGATTCAAGTCCTTCGATCATATCCGATGTAACGTTATTAGTATCAAGCTGAATATCATACCACTTATCCTCGGCAAGTGTTAAAAACAGATTGCGGGGATAGGGTTCCTTAAACGCTGCACGAAGTCTATCCTTAATTTCATTATCCAACGCTCGTATCCTCCTTAATTTTCTTTACACATTCCTGACATAAGTTATATTTCGTTTTAGGAGGAATGACTGTGCCGCATTCCATGCAGACGCACTCCTTGGGAGTCAGAATAATCGTTCCGTCCTTAACCTCCATACTCATATCACATTTTGCTCCTACCTTCAATTCTTTTCTAAATTCCATAGGAAGAACGATTCTTCCAAGCTCATCAATTTTTCTTACAACTGCCGTCATTTTAACTTTCCTTCCTTTTCTAAATTATTTTATCATATTTTTGGTTTCTCGACAATGGCATATCGGTTCATTTTTCACTGAACTCAGAGTTCAGTATATCGCTACTCGCGTTGTCGAATTATAGCGAATGGTTCTTTCTGTTTCGACATTATTCTTCCCACCTTTCTATCGGTTTTCGATTGCTTCTATCGTGTTGCTGATAGTATATCACAAAGGCATTGTCGAAATTCGTTGTAATACGGCGACAAAATAAAAAAATCTGCGATTGCTCGCAGATCTTTCAAAATTATATTCGGTTATTTCCTTTTTGCCGTTCTCAAAAGAGCATCCAACACTTCAAAGATTCTCTGTTGCTCATCTTGCGGAAGGCTGGCAACTTCATCCGACAACCGAGAGGTTCGATTCACGTAACCGTTCTTTATGACATCACGGAAAAGGTCATCAGCCGTAATATCAAGGCAGTCGATAATTTGAACCAATAAGTCCAGCTTGATATTATAAGAGCCTCTTTCCAATGCGCTCATATAGTTGGGAGATATACCGATCATCTCGGCAAGCTTTTCTTGCGGAATCTTTTTCTGTTTGCGAATTTCTTTAATGCGGCGTCCGATCTCCTGTTCAATCATATTTTCACCTCCAATTCAATCGGGATAGAATAAGTATAATTGATTTCCGATTGATTTAGAAGTAAGGTATCCGATAGGAGCAATCGGAAACCGATAGGTTACGTTGAATTCCTATAAAAAACTCGAATGTACCATTGAATAAAAAACCGCGTTTTCCGTGTATCAACAAACACCTACTAAATATTATACCATATTTTTATTAAAAAATCTACGGTAAAAGGAACGAAGATCGTATGCCTTCATATAGACGGCGGGAGCAGACTTGACAAAAACAATATCTTATGGTATAATATGAGTGTAATTGATTTTTGTGCCCGTCCGAGAGGACACCCGTGAGCATTTTGCTCGCAATGCACACGTTGTTATTTTTGTATGCAGTCGGTATGCTTTACCCTATGCTTTTTTTGCTATGGGCTAATACTGACTATTTTTAATTTTAATAGGGCTTACTCTGCCCACACAAAGCGAGAATGAATCCAGTTTACGTACTTAGCGTAAACACTAATGCCGATCTATGGCTTGGAGGTTCATTCTCGCTTTTTTTATTTTGTCCAACAGCCACAAGGCTCTGGAAATAAATAATGAAAGGTGGTTCAGAAAAGAATGAACAACAAACCCAAGCGGCGTTTTCACAAAAAGAACAACGCCAAGATCAAGCAGCAGATTCTAAGAAAGGAGCTGAAAAAAGAAACGAAGTACCCATTGCGTTCGGAATACCGTCAAGCCGTATTCCTGAAGCAAAGCAGAAAGCGAGGTGCATAAAGTGCCCGCTACCGCAACACAAAGCTACAAGCCGCACGTGCTTGTAGACACGAAGGACTTGCCAGAGAACGATTGGCTGGAATTCCGCAGACGTGGAATCGGTGGCAGTGATGCCGCGTCCATTCTCGGTGTATCGCCGTTCAAGACAGCGCGGGACTTGTATTACGATAAACTCAAAATCGTAACCTACGAGGATCCCGAGGAAAACTGGGTGCAGAAGAAGATGGGACATTTGCTTGAGGATTTGGTAGCCGAGATCTTCCACGCGAGGACGGGCTTTCACATCTATCAGGTCAAAAAGATGTTCTATCACCCGCTGTATCCGTTTATGCTGGCTGACGTCGATTACTTCATTACCCTGCCAAACGGCGAAACGGCAATACTTGAAATCAAGACCACTAACTACAACGCGACAGACCACTGGTGGGAGAACGGCAAAGAAGTCGTTCCCATCAACTACGAGATCCAAGGACGGCATTATATGGCGGTTATCAACGTCGATCACGTTTATTTCTGCTGTCTTTACGGAAACAGCGAGAACGAAACGATCATTCGCCATATCACGCGCGATAAGGATTATGAGGAAGAATTGATTGCTCTTGAGTACGACTACTGGCACAATCACATTCTTACGAGAGTACCGCCTCCCTACTGCGAGGACGGAGATCTTATCCTTGAAAGCGTAAAGAATCATTACGGTACTGCCGATCCGAACGCTGCGGCTATTGAGCTCAGCTTCGCAAACGTCAACGGCGCTATGCGTTTTCTCGAACTCAAGGAGCAGAAATCGGCACTCAATGCTGAAATCACTCGTATTGATAACGAGATGAAACGATTGCAAGGGCGAATCGTGGATGAAATGGGACGGTGTTGTACGGCTACATACAGCAGAGATGGAACCGATTATACTGTCACTTATAATCCATCAAAGAAGCCGGGTATCAGTAAAGAGGATTTGTTCCGATTGCAGATGCAGTACCCCGACATCTACGAGCAGTTTGTAACCGTATCGGAGTCAAGAAGATTCTACGTTAAGAAATCGGCGGCTAAGGCTGCCTAATTCACAAGAAAGGAAAACCACTATGAAAGAAAACGAAATTACAGGAGGTGACGACGATGAGCTACACCGGGGTGTATGACAAGACGATTTACTACAATCCCGTGAGCAAATATTGCGTTATCAGCGTAAAGAC
>SVQL01000012.1 GCA_015065365.1 Oscillospiraceae bacterium
CTTCGCTGTTTTGCTTGTCGGCGCCACAGTTACCGCGCCGCCGACAAGCAAAACAGCGAAGGCAGAGGTAAATATTCTCTTTCGCGCGGCCTCGGCATTGTCCTCTCCATTGCCCGTATCGAGAACAAAACGGAATATGGCATCGCATATACCGACTGCCGCAAGCGGCATCAAAAGATTGGCTGTTTGTGTCAGAATGTCCGCAACGCCAAACTCAGAGGTAGATAAAACTGCGGTATAAAGCGGCATCAATAGGAAGACAAGCACCTTTGATGCAAAGGTGCCTGCTCCTAAAATTACCGTATTTGAAAGTAATCTTTTAGTTCTTCCCATTGACGGTTTAATCGCAATTTTCCCAGTTGTGATATACGTTCATTACGTCGTCATCATCCTCAAGCTTCTCAATAAGAAGTCCCATGAACTTAATATCGTCTTCATTGTCTAAAGTTACGTAATTAGATGCAATCTTAGTCTTTTCGGCGGAAAGCAGCGCGTAGCCCGCAGCCTCAATCGCTTCCTTAACTGCATAAAGGTCATCGGGCTCGGTGTAGATTTCAAAAACCTCTCCCTCAGCCGCAAAGTCCTCAGCTCCCGCCTCAAGCGCGGTTTCCATCAGCTTATCCTCGTCAATATCTCCGTCCTCGTTACCGATAACGATAAGTCCCTTTTCGGAGAACAGATAACCGACACAGCCAGACTGTCCCATATTTCCGTGATACTTGGAGAAATAAGCTCTTACGTTGCCCGCAGTTCTGTTGCGGTTGTCCGTGGTCGCCTCTACGATAACGGCAATTCCCGCAGGGCCGTAGCCCTCGTAAACTACCTCCTCGTAGTTCTCTCCCGTGCTTCCGAGAGCCTTCTTTATGGTTCTCTCAATATTATCGTTAGGAACGTTATTAGCCTTTGCTTTAAGAATAAGATCGCGAAGTTTGGAATTGGATGCGGGATCTCCGCCTCCCTCCTTAACAGCAATAGTTATTTCCTTACCGATTTTCGTAAACACCTTCGCCTTCTGCGCGTCGGTCTTTTCCTTTTTGTGCTTGATGTTAGCCCATTTGCTATGTCCTGACATTTTCTTTACCTCATTTATATATACAATATTTTATTAAACCTTTTGTGTCTTTGCAAGACAGATAAGTCCGAATGCGTTACCGAGCACGGTGTTTGCCGCACGGGTAAGCGCAATACGGGTGCTCTTTACGTCCGCGTCGTCCGCACCGAGAATAGTACAGTTATGATAGAAGCGGTTGAACGCGCCCGCAACGTCGAGAATATACCTCGTTATGACAGACGGCTCGTAGGTATCTATCGCATCACGTACCGTTTCCTCAAACTTGGAGAGTGTCTTCAAAAGCTCGACCTCCTCGGGAGCGCTTATTTTAAGCTCGCCCTTTGCTTCTCCCTCGGTCTTTGCAAGCACAGAGCAGGTACGAGCGTAGGTATACTGAACGTAAGGACCTGTATTACCTTCAAAATTGAGCGCGTCGTCCATTACGAAGTTTATATCTCTGATTCGGTTGTTGGAGAGATAGTAGAATACTACTGCGCCAACTCCAATCTCCTCGGCAATCTTATCCTTACCCTCAAGATGGGGGTTCTTTTCGTTCATTATATCCGAAATCTTTTCAATAGCAAGTGCAAAGAGGTCACGCAAAAGAATTACGTTGCCCGTTCTCGTTGCAAGCTTTTCTCCGTTTATGCTGACAGTTCCGTAGGGCACGTGCACAAGCTTATCATGCCAATCGTAGCCCATAAGCTCAACGACCTTGAACCACTGTGCGAAGTGCAAGGACTGTCCTGCGCTCGTAACGTATATCGCCTTATCGAAATCGTAGGTATTCTTTCTGTAAACAGCCGCCGCTATATCTCTTGTAGGATAAAGCGTAGATCCGTCGCGTTTAAGTATAAGACAAGGGGGCATACCGTATTCCTCAAGGTCAACGATAGACGCGCCATCGTCAATCTTCATAAGCCCCATATCACGGAGCTTTTGCACCTCGGCGGGCATCTTATCGGTATAAAAGGATTCTCCCTTGTAGCTGTCAAACTCTATTCCAAGCTGCTTATACGTCTTTTTATATTCAGCAAGACTTATCTCAACAAACCACTGCCAAAGCGCAATGTTTTCCGAATCACCCTCCTCGAGCTTATGAAATTCCGCTCTCGCCTCATCATTAAGAGAAGCGTCGGCTTCAGCCGCCTCGTGGAATTTTACGTAAAGCTCTACGAGCTTATCTATTCCGCCATCTTCAATAAGCTCCTTATTGCCCCACTTACGGTAGGCAACGATAAGCTTACCGAACTGCGTTCCCCAGTCTCCGAGATAGTTTATGCCAACGCACTTATATCCCGCGAATTCGTGAAGCATTTTAAGCGAATGTCCTATAACCGTCGTTCCGAGGTGGCCTATATGGAAGGGCTTTGCCACGTTAGGCGACGAATAATCAAGCACAACGGTCTTTCCCTTTCCAATATCGGGAGCTCCGTATTTCTCGCCCTTCTCGTCGATCTCGCTTACAACCTTTTTGGCAAGTGCGCCGCCGTCAAGGAATATATTGAAATATCCGTTTACCGCCTCTGCGCGCTCTACGCAGGGTGCAGAAAAGCCCTCCGCGATAAGCGAGGCAATTTTTACCGGCGCCATACGCAAGGTCTTACTCATCTTAAAGCAAGGCAGAGCAAGATCTCCCATTTTGGAATCGGGCGGATATTCAAGCATTCCCGCAACGTCACACTCCGTAAGCTCTATTTGCGGATTTATAGACTTTAACTTGTCAACAATATTTTTAGCAATCGCACTCTTTATTTGAAGCATCTATCAAATCTCCTTCGCTGACTAATCACAAATAATAATTATACTACTAAATCTAACTTTTTTCAAGAGGTTAATTTCTTTTTTTACCAAATTCACACCGTAACGTCGCAAAGAGTCGCGCCCGTAAAGCGTAAAATGTCCTCTCTCGCCAAAAGAAGCTGTATTCCTCTGACTCCCGCGCTCACGGTAAGCTCGTCTACCTTTTCGACAGAAGCGTCAAAATACGTAGGGAATTTCTTCTTCATACCGATTGGCGAGCAACCGCCGCGTATGTATCCCGTAATTCCGAGCAGTTCTTTAACTGCAAGCGGCTCTATTTTCTTAGAACCCGTAGCTACCGCAGCGCGCTTAAGATCTATCTCCTTGTGGCAAGGAACGCAGACAACGTATATATTTCCCTTATCAGAACGAGTAACAATAGTCTTAAAAACCTTCTCATACGGCAAACCGATGCAGTCGGCTATATGCGTTCCCGAAAGGTCGTTTTCGTCAACCTCGTACTCACACGGCTTATACTTTATCTTCCCCGCGTCAAGCTGACGCATTGCGTTGGTCTTGTTAATTTTCACGGATAACTCTCTCCCTCTCTTATCATTTCCTCAGCGGCTTCTCTTACAGTCGCGGTAATTTCTATTCCGCCGAGTATTCTGGCGATCTCTTCTATTCTTCCCTCTCGGTCAAGGAGTGTAAGCGAGGTGCTTACTCTCTCCCCGTCATCGGTCTTGAAGATACGAAGATGATTGTGCGCAAGAGATGCTATTTGCGCAGAGTGGGTAACGCAAAGCACCTGCGCCGTGCTTGCTATCTCCTTCA
Source organism: Oscillospiraceae bacterium (assembly GCA_015065365.1). Classification (GTDB taxonomy): domain Bacteria; phylum Bacillota; class Clostridia; order Oscillospirales; family CAG-272; genus HGM12713. The sequence goes on from SVQL01000012.1 coordinate 3,629, forward strand.
GCTTAATACCAACCTTTCGCGAGGTCTTACCCGAAATACCCGTATCAATCTCATCGAAAATAACGGTTTTAAGTCCGTCACACTCGTTAAGAACGTTTTTAAGCGAGAGCATAATTCTTGCAAGCTCGCCACCGGACGCTATTTTTTCCATGGGTGCGAGTGGTTCTCCTGCATTGGTAGCTATCAAAAACTCCACTCTGTCACGCCCCGTAGGCGTAAAATCTACCGCAGGCGTAACACTTACCTCAAAGCGCACCTTTGGCATATCAAGAAACGTCAAGGTTTCGCATACGCGCTTACTAAGAGTTCTCGCTCCCTCTCTGCGCGCCGACGTAAGAGCGGCGGCAAGCTTATTTGCTCTCTCCACAGCCCCCTTTAACTCGTCCTCAAGCTCCAGAAGAAGCTCGTCCGAGTTTTCGATTGCTGTCAGTCTTTCAGCGACAGAGGCGCGAAAATCAAGAATTTCCTCAACAGTACTGCCGTATTTGCGCTTGAGCTTTGATATTGCGTTAAGTCTGCTCTGCGCCTTATCAAGACGCGCCGACACGTCCCCGTCACCAAAGTCGTTTATATCCTTTGCACACTGCGCGATATCCTCAAGCTCGTATGAAACGTCCCAAAGTCTTTTTGAAAGCTCCGTCGCGCCACTGACAGCGTCACTCACGGATTCTAAAGCCTCTGCGGCTCTCGTAACAAGATACGCGGCGCCGTGCATTTTTTCTGAGCCTCTTATTGCCTTATCTGCCAAAGCACACGCGCGATTTATCTTCTCCGCGCTCTGAAGCTTTTTGACAAGCTCCTCAAGAGCTTCCTCCTCGCCTCTTTTGAGCTTTACAGCATCTATATCGTTTATTTGAAATTTAAGCATCTCGCCGAGGCGAGCGCGTTCCATAGCGTCATTTTTAATCTCCGCTATACGCGCACGAATAGACGTAATGCTTCTGTATTCCTCGGTATAAGCGGAAAGCTTTTCTCCGTTATCCAAGAAATTATCAAGCAGCCTCACGTGATTTTTTTGCTCCATAAGCTGCTGATTGTCGTTCTGTCCATGAATACCGAGCAGCATACCGCCAACCTCGCGGAGCATGGAAGCGGTAACTCCCCTGCCGTTTATGCGAGCGGTGGACGAGCTTTGTGTAATCACTCTGCCAAGCATTACCGTCCCGTCATCACATTCTATACCCAACTCACGCATCTTATTTTCTACGGCTTCTCCAACATCCGTAAATACCGCGCTGACACTCGCTCTCTGCTCGCCCGTTCGTATAAGCTCCTTATCTGCCTTAGCGCCGAGCAAAAGAGATATGCTGTCAATTATTATGGATTTTCCCGCGCCCGTCTCACCCGACAGTACCGTCATTCCCGATAAAAATTCAACGTCAAGGGATTTTACAACTGCGACGTTTTCAATATGAAGTGATGCTATCATACACTCAGTGTCCCTTCATAAGCTCGCGAAGCTGCCAGCAAAGCTCCTCTGCACCCGCCTCCGTCTCGGTAACGACAATAATGGTATCGTCACCTGCAACACAACCGAGTATGGTCTTATGCTGCAAGGAATCAACACCTGAGGCGATCGCCTGCGCCATACCGGGATAAGTTTTTATTACTACGTTATTCATAGCGTATCTTACTTCAACTATCGACTGAATGATAGAATTGTTAAGATTCATATTAACGTAAAAATTATTAATTCCGTATTTATATCCGCCCTTAGAGGACATATTCTTCGTAAGCTTGAGCTCACGCAAATCACGGGAAACCGTTGCCTGAGTGACCTTAAAGCCCTCTGCGCGCAAAAGCTCCGTTATTTCCTCTTGCGTATGAACCTCATTTTTTGACAGAATATCGAGTATTCTTGCCTGTCTTTCACCTTTCATTTTGCTATCTCCTTAAAGAAGCTTTTTAAGTCTTATTTTAGAGCAAAAGCCCTCGTCCTTTACGCGAAGAAGCTTTGCTTCAGTGCTTGCTCTTGTTATTACTGCCGTATCTCCGTGATACATCTCAAAGGTTGCTTTACCGTCAACCGTAAGGTGAAGCATCTTTTCTCGAACGCATATGTTCTTCACTCTAAGCTCCGCGCTATCCGGAAATACCAATGGCCTTGCTAAGAGTGAGTGCGGACACACGGGTGTAACGCATATACAGGAAAGTCTCGGATCAACGATAGGTCCACCCGCAGAGAGCGAATATGCAGTTGATCCGGTTGGCGTAGCGACAACAAGACCGTCTGCACGGTAGGTGCTTACAAGCTCCTCACCGTCCGACAGCTCAAGATCTATTATTCGCGCCGTCGAGCCGTTTGCGATAACCGCCTCATTCAGCGCTAATGCCGAAAACCTCGTTGCACCCTTTGGCGAAACTATCTTAACGGAAAGCATGGCTCTCCTGTCAAGCACGTATTTTCCATCAAAAACGTTGTCGAGTAGCTCCAGCTCATCCATTTCAAGCTCGGTCATGTATCCTACTCTACCCATATTTATTCCAAGCACGGGAATGTCACTTACAGAGGCGTGTCTTACCGCATCCAGCATCGAGCCATCGCCGCCTATTACTATCACAAGCTCCGCAGAGGAGTATATCTCCTCAACAGGTGCATATGTATAGCGACTCTTATGCATGCGGCTACGCATTATTCTTTCCTTGTAAATTTCGGGAACGAAAATTTCATCTGCTCGGTTACCGATAACGTCGGCTACACGGCCTGCCGCCTCAAGCTTTTCCGTAATATTGAAATTCGTTATAAGAGCAATTTTTTTCATACTAAAGCTCCCTCTTTGCGCTACTGCGCCGTAATTTTTTTAATGATTTTATCGTCTATGCGCGGTTTTACGCACTCGCGCTTAACAAAATATGCAAGATATTCCTTATTTCCGTCGCCCCCCTCGATTGGAGAACGTATAAGTCCGAGGCAATCAAAGCCGTGCTCAACAGCAAAGCTTATAACTCTTTTTGCGGCAAGATATCTATATGCGCCGCTGCTGACAATTCCGTTTTTTCCAAGTGCCGAGCGACCTGCCTCAAACTGTGGCTTTATAAGGCTTACGAAAATTCCGTTTGGCTTTAAAACGGAAAAAATACCCTCTATAACGTACGTCTGCGAAATAAACGACAAATCGGCAACCGCAATATCACAAAGCCCCTCCGTTATATCGGGGTTAAGCTCTCTTGCGTTAAAATGCTCGATACTTCTTACCCTGCTGTCCGAAAGAAGCGTTGGGTGAAGCTGTCCGACTCCCGCATCAATGGCAAATACCTCTGTTGCGCCTCTGTGCAGAAGACAGTCAGTAAATCCTCCCGTTGACGCGCCCACGTCAAGTGCCTTCATTCTGTTTACGCTTATGCGAAATGCGTCAAGCGCGGCTTCAAGCTTCATGCCGCCTCGGCTGACGTATTTAAAAAGCTGCTCTATCTTTACCTCGTGAGCAATACCCTCGTTCACAAGCACAGATGCTTTTTTTACGGTTACGCCATCGATCTTGACAGCCCCCGCATCAATAAGATCCTGCGCCTTCTTGCGGCTTTCGGTATGCCCGAAGCTCGCCAGATACACGTCCGCTCTCATGCCGTCGCTAAAGGTATATTCATAATAAATTTCATTATGATAGCAACTGCAAGACCGAGTGCCGCGCCCGCATAAACCTGCGCGTGCGTGTGTCCTACAAGCTCCTTGAGTCCCGCGTTTATTTCATTTGCGTCCTCGGAAAAGAGCTTCTGCGTTATACGCTTAAGAATTATATTCTGCTGTCCCGTCTGATATCTTACTCCACTTGCGTCAGTCATAACTATTCCCGCAAGAACGAAGGTAACGGCAAATACAGGGGTTCCAAGACCCACTTTTATTCCCGTTGCCATACAAAGAGCCATTACACTTGACGAATGGGAGCTTGGCATTCCTCCCGTAGAAAAGAAAATCTTAAGAAGATTTTTTTCCTTTTTGTTAAAAAGTCCTATAATGACCTTTATTATCTGCGCTAAAAACCAAGATATAAGCGCACTCAAAAAAACGTAATTGGTAAATAAATGCTTAAAATGTTCCCAAAGTACCACGTTAACCTCCAAAGCTAAAGCTGTAATTATTTTTGTCTTTCAAGTAAATAACATGCAAAATCCGTAAGAAGCTCACTACCCTCAAGCTCGCTTATAGCGCTTATTGCCTTTTGGGTAAGCTCTGCGGCAAACGCCCTTGCCTCGTCCACGGAATAGAACGACAAAAACGTCGTTTTATTGTGAGTTGCATCCGAGCCGACGGATTTTCCAAGCTGTTCCTCATCTGAAATAAAATCGAGAATATCGTCTATGACCTGAAATGCAAGTCCTATATTTTTTGCGTACTCGCAAAGCATCTGCGTTTTCGGCGAATCCGCTCCGTGCCCTGCGGCAAGACAGCCAAGCCTTACCGAGCACTCGATAAGCGCACCCGTTTTGTGAGAATGAAGCTTTAACAAGGTTTCAAAATTGAGATCTACGGTCTCGCCCGCAAGATCTATTATTTGTCCGCCTATCATTCCGCTGTCACCGGCAGCCTCAGATATAAGGCGTACTGCCTCAATTCGTTCTTCCGCCGACAAGCTGTCTGCTTTTGCTACCGCAAGGAAGGCTTTCGTCAAAAGCGCATCACCCGCAAGCAACGCGTTAGCATACCCAAACTCCTTATGATTCGAGGGCTTTCCGCGGCGGAAATCATCGTCGTCCATACAAGGGAGATCGTCGTGAATAAGCGAATAGGTGTGTATCATCTCGACAGCGCACGCAAGCGGCATAGATTTATTTATATCGCCGTTCAAAAGCGCACAGCACCCGTTCACAAGAAACGGCCTTACTCTTTTTCCCCCGTCAAGCAACGAATACCTTTGAGCATCAAGCACCAATCCGTAATCTTCGTCCTCGCCCGCAGATATATCTACAAGCGCCGCTTCAGTCAGCCTTGCGTTTTCTGATATTGCCGTCGCAAGTCTTTCATACACGTATTTTTCCATTTATTTATTCTCCTATACCCGATGCGTCAAACGGCTCGGCGACTATTTCTCCGTCATCCGTCATTTTTAGCTCGTTTATTTTTCTTTGAGCCACATCAAGCTTTTCGTTGCAATGTCTTACGAGAGCAACCCCCTCCTCGTAAAGAGCAAGTGACTCCTCAAGGCTTACGTTTTCGCGCGACATAAGCGCAACGACCTCGTCAAGGCGCTTCATCGCGGCTTCAAGATCGTATTTTTCTATGTTTTTAGTTTTTCCCGACATCATTTTCCTCCGTTTTACTCTCAACACGAGCAAAAATATTTCCGTCCTTGACGCGCACCGATATACCGTCACCCGCGCTTACACCTTCAACTGAGCTTACAATCTTTCCATTCTCATCAAGCGTCATGCTGTATCCTCGGTTTATTACCGACAACGGGTTTACGCCCTCAAGCAGTCCTACTGCCGAAGCAAGCCTCAGTCTTTTTCTCTCAAGAACGCTTGACATATTCTTATCAAGCATATTGCACGCGTTATTAATTCGCACCCCTGCATTATCAAGTCGCGCACTCGGAGAGTGTGCATCAAGACGCAAGGAAAACTCTACAATTTGCTTTGCGTATGCTTTTATAATGCGGTCTATGGTGCCGCCGAGCTTGTCCTCTTTATCGGCAAGCCCCTGCATAAGCGCAAATCTGTCCGGTACGGACGTTTCTGCCGCCGCCGACGGAGTAGGCGCGCGCAGATCTGCCGCATAATCGCAAAGCGTGGTATCCGTTTCATGTCCTACCGCCGAAATTATCGGAACGGGGCACGCCGCAACCGCTCTGACAAGCGCCTCGTCGTTAAACGCAAACAAGTCCTCTGCCGAGCCACCGCCTCGACCTATGATTATAACGTCGCACTCACCTGCTGCAATAAGCAGCTCAAGTGCCGTACAAAGGCTTGCGGGAGCATCTACACCCTGCACGAGCGCAGGACTTATCAAAAGCTCTGCCGTTGGAAATCTTCTTCCCGTAACGTTTATAATATCGCGTATTGCCGCTCCCGTAGGTGACGTAACGACGCCTATCCTTTTGGGGTAAATCGGCAACGGTCTTTTCCTGTCGGGAGCGAAAAGTCCTTCCGCTTCAAGCTTCGCTTTCAAAAGCAGGAACTGCCTGTACATCTCTCCGATCCCGTCGTCCGTCATGGCGCTGACGTAAATCTGATATTTTCCCGTAGCCTCGTATACGGAAACCTTACCGTATACAACGACCGTCATACCGCTCTTTGGCATAAAACCAAGTCTATCTGCGGCGCTTCTGAACATTATCGCCGATATCTCCGAGCGTTCATCCTTAAGCGTAAAATACAAATGTCCCGACGTGTGTCTCTTGAAATTTGATATTTCTCCCCGTATGGCAACGCTTGAAAGAAAATCGTCCTTGTCCATCATGAGCTTTATATAACCGTTAAGCTGTGTTACGCTAAGCGCTGCTCTTTCATCCATACGTGCTCACCTCGGCTAAATAGCTCCGTCTGCAAAGCAGTGCTATTCCGGCTGCATTGTCCGCCGAAAATTCGGGGGCACAAAAATGCGCGTCACATACCGCTGACAGTCGCTCTCTCATGATCTTATTAGACATAACTCCCCCGCCAAACACCGTGGGCATATCGCCGTAAGAAGCCGTTACGTCCTCGCACATTTTTTGTAGCGTGCGCCCTATAAAGTCAAACACGAACGCCGCTACCGCCGTCTTATCTCCCGTTTTTTCATAAAGCCTTGCGCCGATATTTTCAACGCCGGACAAGCTGCACACCCCGTTCTTCACGGTAACGGAATGACTGTACGGCTTACCGATAAACTGTGTAGCAAGCGCTTCAAGAGCCGCTCCGCACGGGAAAGGAAGTCCCATCAAAACGCCCACTCTGTCAATCGCCTGCCCCGCGTTTATATCTGCGGTATTACCGACGAGCTCTACGTCAAAGCCGCTCACCGTCGGACTTGCAATTACAGCCTCCGTAGTTCCGCCCGACACGTGGAAAGCAAGAAATCTTTCTTTTTCGAGCAGATCAAGGCACTCGGACGAATAAAGCGCAGCCATAATATGTCCGCTTTGATGCGAAAGCTCGAAAACGGGAAGCGAGCGCGCCGCCGCGAATGCGTAAGCCGCGCTTTTACCCGACAAAAAGCAGGGCATGTAGGAGTCCTCCGCGTCTCTCGGACGCACTGACACTCCCACGGCAACGGGCGTATATTCTCCGAGCACGTCGCTAAAGCTCGACATAAGCATGGGAAGATTGCGTACGTGCTCAAAAACCGCATCGGACTGTCTGAGTCCTCTCTCCCCTGCCTTTACGGGCAAAGGAGCCTTGCGATTTGCAACTATTCTTCCATCACCGTCGCAAACGGCAACCGAGGTGGTATAGTTGCTCGTATCAAATCCTACAAAGCAGGGCTTCATTTTGCTTCAAGGGCGTTCTTGACGGAATTGAGAATACCGTTTACGAATGGGCGCGCCTTCTCGTCATCAAACTTCTTTGTAAGCTCGACAGCCTCGTTTATTGAAACTCTGTAAGGAATTTCCTCGTAAAGCATTTCATAAACGCATAGACGAAGAATAGAGCGCGACATCTTTGACATACGCTCCGTTTTCCAGCCCTTGGAATGCTCTCCGATAAGCGCGTCTATCTCCGCAAGATTATCGTAAACTCCGAAATATCCTCTTGAGATGTATTCGTCCGCAGGAATGTCTCTGTCCTCAACGGCAAGAGCAAAGATAGCGTTCACGTCCTCGCCTGCATGAAACTCCGTTTCAAACAGCAAACCTGCCAATATCTCTCTTGCTTCTTTTCTACTGATAATTGCCATAACGTCCCTTGCCGTAAAACACTTACGGTTCCCTTTCGATTACTTGAAATCATTCGCACGCGCGTATATGCGCGCATAAATACCCATATTACATATAATTATAAAACCAATTAAGCAAAATGTCAAGGTCAAGAATGAATATTTTAATAATTATTCATTTTTTTATTCACTTTTTGGTTTTTGTAAATATTTTTTAGCACTACCTCATAACGACATTTTTTTCAGCATAGATGTGGTAAAATGATTAACATAAAAACATCGGAGGTAAAAAATGGCTAAAAGCAGTTGCAAATTAAACGTAAGCTGTATAAACGGCATTCTTACGGCGAGTCTTTGCGGTGAGCTCGACCATCACGGTGCCGTTGCCGTTCGTACTCTTATCGACGGCGAAATACAGCGTCAAAATCCGCAAAAAACGGTACTCGATCTGACAGGACTTGATTTTATGGATAGCTCAGGACTCGGTCTTATTATGGGTAGATATGCGCTAATGCAACGCCTCGGCGGTGAATTTGCGGTCAAAAACCCCAATGAGCGCGTATTGAAAATTTTCAAGCTTGCAGGACTTGAACGTATGGTTAAGGTAGAAGCAGAGCCAAAAAGAAAGGAGAAGGTAAAATGAGGCAGAAATCAAACGGATTTAACACGCCGACTCTCAATATCATCAGCATAAAGCTTCCTTCTTTGTCAGTCAACGAATCAATGGCGCGTGCGGCGGTTGCGGCATTCTGCGCGCAGGCAGATCCGCTTTCAACAGAAATAGCAGACATAAAATGCGCGGTGTCAGAGGCAGTTACCAACTGCATAGTCCACGGCTACCGTAACACAGTTGGCATAATCTACATAACGGTAAGACTTTGTGAGGGCGGTATCATACGGATAGATATTCGCGATAAGGGTTGCGGAATTGAGGACGTAAAGCAGGCGCGTCAGCCACTGTATACAACCGACGCAGAGAACGAGCGAAGCGGTATGGGCTTTACCGTTATGGAAAGCTTTTGTGATAAAGTGAGGGTTAGTTCAAAATGTGGGAAAGGTACGACGGTAACGCTGTTCAAGCGCTTGCAGAGGAAATAGAGGATACAGTCGAAGCACCCAAAGGCACATCGGAGTTTTCTCGCAATCACGACCTGCTTGCGCTTGCGCGCGACGGTGACGGAGAAAGTGAGATTGCCATTCGGGCAATAGGCGAGCTTGTTGAATTGAATTACGGACTCGTAAAAAAAATTGCCCTTCGGTTTCGTGAACGTGGCATTGAGCTTGAGGATCTTATTCAAATAGGAACGATAGGTATGATAAAGGCAATTCGTACCTTTGATACAGAGCGCGGAACTTGCTTTTCTACCTACGCAGTTCCCCTCATTTTCGGTGAGATACGACGCCATATACGCGATGAAGGTCCTATAAAGGTCGGGCGCGGAGTGCGAAAGCTGGGGGCTGAGCTTACCATGCACAAGAATAAAATCATAGCCGAAGAAGGCAGAGAGCCTCATATCTTCGAGCTTGCCGAGCTTTGCGGTGTTGATCCGCAGGAGGCAGCAATGGCACTTGATGCAATGGTTCCCCCAGCCTCTCTTTCGGATAGCGCATTTGGTGACGAGGACGGTGTTGAGCTTGGCGATACTCTTGCGGACACCGAAAGCATTGCCGAAAACGAGAGATTTATAGACAAGCTCGCGCTTGCCGAGGCTATTGGCGGTATGCCCGTTATGTGGCAAAAAATAGTTACTCTGCGCTACTACCGAGGACTTACACAGCAAGAGATTGCAAACACGCTCGGTATTACGCAGGTAAAGGTATCGAGAGAAGAAAAAAAAATACTCGAACACCTTCGCCGAGAAATGTCTTGAAAATGTTTTACTAATTTCTTATCAAAATTTTTAAATAAAAATATCGCAGGCTGTCCACACGCCTGCGATATTTTTATATTTTCTCGGACAGGCGGCGGTTAGCGCCCGCCTGTCCGTCTTTATCATAAATATACTATGATCAGTTGTTAGCGTTCTTCATTTCTTCGAAGCACGCGCTGCAATATACGGGTCTGTCGTTAGAGGGCTGGAAGATAACCTTTGCTTCTCCGCCGCACTTTGCGCAAACCGTAGTGAAGTACTCACGGGGAGCTCTTCCTGCGTTCTTCTTTGCGTCACGGCAAGCCTTACAACTCTTAGGCTTGTTCATAAAGCCCTTTTCCTTATAGAATTTCTGCTCGCCTGCGGTGAATACGAATTCGTTTCCGCACTCCTTGCATACCAGAGTTTCGTCTACGAACTCCTCTTCAGTCTCCACACCGACTTTTACTTCTTCGTTCATGGTTTTACCTCGCTTTGTAATTATGAAATGTTTTGCCCTGTTCCGTCAGCTATGGACGATTCTGCGGAGAGCTATATCTGATTCGGTTACCCGCATCATTCAAAAATAAAAAATTTATTGGAGCGCCTGTCTTAATTTTTTTCGTATACGGTATATGGCATTGTTCACATCCTTGCTACTCTTGCCGATGGACCTTCCTATTTCTCCGGCAGTCATTCCGGACATATAAAGATGCCATATACGGTATTCAAGATTGGAAAGATTGCCCCTTATGACAGAATAGAGGGCTCTCAAGCTTTCCTGCTCCATAATCATAGCAGACGGGTCCTCTACGTCATTTCCGAGAAACTCATCAAGCGCATTATCCGAATATCTCTCGCCGCTTCTCTTGACAAGCACTCTCTTTTGTGATATAAGAGCATTGGTTATGCATATTTTAGCATACAGACCAAATTCAACCTCGTATTGCTCCATGTCATACGTCAATATGGAATTGTAAAACACCATCGTCGCCTCTTGGCGCAAGTCCTCAGCGTAGACATCATACTGTTCTCTGTCCAGCATCGTTGCCAATGAGTTTTCAATAAGGGGGGAGTACTTCGAAAGAAGAATCGAAAACGCCGCCTCATCCCCGTTTCGCACTTTGGAAACAAGCTCCGCTATTTCTGTATTTTTAGCAATATCGCTCATGTTTCCTCCGTAAGCTTTGGGATATGTAAAATTATCCACATTTACTATTATATCATTATTTTACATAATGTCAAGGGTATTTTCAAAAAAACTTTTGTAAAAAAATGACGAAAAACGCGAGTATTGGTAAAACCTCACATAATCACTCGCGTTTTTTTGTCCATTATAAACACACTCGCATCAGAGTGTAGTCTCAACATCAGTTAAATATATAGTTGACGTTACCCGAAAGAAGTGCCAATACTCCTCTGTAAAGCGCCTCAGGACGCTCGTAGAAGTTCTCCCTCATGCGTTTTGCGCGGTCCAAAGAATCAACGATTATAGTCTGTGAGAACATACACTCGCCGTTTTCGGCAAAGCTCGTCTCAATACGGTATTTCTTATCGTCGGTTTCGGTGATGTCAAATTTAATGACGACACCGCGCTTCTTAAAATCAATGTATCGGAGAGCCGCCGCAAGAGATTTATCCAGAATGCTTGAGAGTATGTCACTCTTTAGCTCGCTTGCAACAATAGCACCGTTCGGTGTTACTCTGTATTTCTCTTCTCCGTCATCTTCTACCTTTTCGATAAGTCCCGAATCAAGCAGCGAATTAAACGCAACTGCAAAATCAAGATACATTACGTAGTCAGTTTGCATTACAATATCGTTTATAGTTACGAAATCAACGGGATAATTTATATTTTGCAACAAATAAAGAACAAAAATTTTTACGTTATTAATGCTTCCGATAGCAGAACTCATGCTTGCCTCCTTGTTTAAACGCGTGCTCAAGGGTGTTTTTATTTACTACGATAACTATTCTAACATATTTTTTATTTTTTTTCAATATTTTATTTGCATTTTTGAAAAAAATGTGGTATTATATATGTAATACACATTTGAAAGGCTGAAAAAACATGGTAAACATTGCTTTACTCGGCTTCGGTGTCGTTGGAAGCGGCACTGCCGAGGTACTTACTGAAAACAAAAAAATTATTGAGGAGCGTCTCGGTCGCGAATACAATCTTAAGTATATTCTTGATTTGCGCGAATTTCCCGACAGTCCCTTCGGCGATCGCGTCGTTCACGATTTCAATACTATACTGAATGACCCCGAGGTGTCCATAGTTGCGGAAATGATGGGTGGCTCTCATCCCGCATATGATTTTACAAAAGCTTGCCTTATGGCAGGCAAAAACGTTGTAACCTCAAACAAGGAGGTTGTTTCGACGTTTGGCGTTGAGCTTTGTGAAATTGCAAAGCAAAACGGTGTACGCTATCTTTTTGAGGCGAGTGTCGGCGGCGGTATTCCGATAATCCGTCCTCTTATCAACGACCTATCCTCAAACAAAATCAACAAGATAAGCGGTATTCTCAACGGAACTACCAACTATATTCTCACTTCCATGCGAGACAAGGGCGAATCCTTTGAGGATGCGCTCAAAAAAGCACAACAGCTTGGATACGCAGAGGCTAACCCCTCGGCTGACGTTGACGGAATCGATGCCGCAAGAAAAACTGTTATCCTTGCCGCTCTTGCATCGGGTAAGCTTATCGATCCCAAGTCCATTCACGTTGAGGGTATTACAAAAATCACCTTGCAGGACACGAAATTTGCGGAGCAGTTCGGCTATACTATAAAGCTTATCGGATACACGGAATTGACCGCAGACAGTCTTATTGCCTTCGTTTCTCCCCGCATGGTCCCCGCAACAAATCCCCTTTGCCGCATTGACGACGTATTTAACGGCGTTCTTGTTGATGCAAATATGGTTGGTGAGGTTATGTTCTACGGCCCCGGTGCCGGAAAACTTCCCACGGCGAGCGCTGTAGTCGCGGATATAATCGATATTATTGCCGCTATGGATACGACGCATAAGTCCATCGAATGGAAGCAGGCAGAGCCTTGCGACCTTGCCGACTTCGAGAGCTATAAGTGCCGCAGAATGTTTATAGTCAAAGAAAACGAGGACATTGCTGCAAAGCTTAACGGAGAGATAAAGGCGCTTGATGGCGCGTGCGCTTGCGTAACCTCAGATGTAATAACCGAGCGTGAGGCAGCTGAAATGGCAAACTCACTCGGCGATGCTCTTATCTCTGTTTACAGAGTACTATAATATATTGCTATAATAAATATTAAAGGCTTAACCGCAGGATTTAAAATCCGATCAGTTAAGCCTTTTTGATTATTTTTTACTCTTACTGTTTCTGAACTTTGCTATCATATCGTGCTTTATCTGCCAGAGCTTTTCGGAGAGGTCTACGTAGTAATTGTGAGGATTCGTGAAACGGCGAACCTCGTCCCACATTCCCTCGATCTCTTCCTTGCAGTGCTCTCTGATCTCAATAAGCGCGGGCAGCTTATAAACCTGCTCGCCATTCTTGAATACCGGAACGAGAAGCTCGGTTGCGGTAAAGTTTTCAAGCACCTTACGCTTCCAAGTATGCTCCGGATCGAAAATCTCTATGGGCTGAGTGTCGTCAACGGTCTCGTCGTAAACGCAAATGAGGTCAGCCTCAGCCTTGCCCGTATCTCTGCCGCGAAGTCGGTAAATCTTCTTGAAGTGAGGCGTGGTTATCTTTCCTACGTTCTCGCTTATCTTTATCTTCGGAATGATTGTTCCGTCCTCGTTTTCAATAGCACAAACCTTATAAACTCCACCGAAAACAGGGTCGCTCTTTGCCGTGATCAAGCGCTCGCCGACACCGAATGCGTCTATCTCCGCTCCCTGTCTTATAAGCTCACGAATAATGTACTCGTCCATAGAGTTGGACACTACTATTCTGCACTCCGTGAGTCCCGCATCGTTGAGCATCTTTCTTATTTTTTTTGTGAGATAGGTAACGTCGCCCGAGTCAAGTCTGACTCCGCATTTTGTTATGCCAAGCTCCTTAAATACGCGAATTGCATTTGGAAGACCGCTTTCAAGAACGTTATACGTATCTATAAGAAGCGTTGCATTGTTGGGATATATAGTGCAGTAGGTCTTAAACGCCTCGTATTCGCTATCAAACATCTGCACCCACGAATGCGCCATCGTTCCCGTTGCAGGCACACCGTAAACCTCGTCGGATATAGTACAAGCGGTAAATCCACAGCCGCCTATATATGCTGCGCGCGCGCCAAGCATTGCCGCATCTGCGCCCTGCGCACGTCTCGAACCGAATTCGCTTATCGCCCTTCCCTTTGCCGCGCGCGTGATTCTCGCTGCCTTTGTAGCAATGAGCGACTGATGGTTTATCATCATCAATACGTATGTTTCTATAAATTGCGCTTCAATTACAGGCGCGCGTACTATCATAAGCGGCTCGCCCGGAAAAACAACCGTTCCCTCGGGAATAGCCCAGATATCTCCCGTAAATTTAAAGCTTTTCAAATATTCAAGAAACTCCTCTGAGAAGCAATTCTTTGAACGAAGATATGCTATATCGTCATCATCAAAATGCAAATCGTTGATATATTCAACCACCTGCTCAAGTCCTGCAGCTATGGCATATCCGCCGTTATCGGGATTATCGCGGTAAAAAACGTCAAAATAAACTGTTTTGTCCTTAATGCCGCAAGAGTGATAGCCATTTGCCATCGTCAGCTCGTAATAGTCACAAAGCATCGTAAGATTTCTTTTAATATCCTTCATTTTTCTCCTCCCAAACAGATAATAAAGAAATTTTTCAAATAAGTATTGTAATTTTGTCAAAAAAAATGTATAATATTCCCATAAGATATTTAATATCGAAAGGATTGACTAAAATGAAACACGGTTTTATTAAGGTTGCCGCCGCAACGCCGAAAATATCCGTTGCCGCCTGCGAGAAAAATGCAGACGCGATAATCGACGTCATTGAAAAAGCAAAGGAGTCCGATATTAAGCTCCTTGTTTTTCCCGAGCTTTCAATAACGTCAGCTTCCTGCGCCGATCTCTTTTTCTCGGACGCGCTACTCACATCCGCAAAAAACGAGATTTTGAGAGTTGTCGCTACGACAGAAGGCTCCGACATGATTATTATAATCGGTTTTCCCCTCGTTGTCAATGATAATTTGTTTAATTGCGCCGCTTTTTGTCAAAATGGACAAATTTTAGGTATAACTCCCAAGTCGGTCTTGACATATGAACAAACAAAATATTTTTCTCAGTACGACGGAACGCCTATCAGCATAAAGCTTGGATACGATTACGTTGCCTTTGGAAACGGTCTTATATTCGCTTGTGACGATATTCCCACGCTTAAAGTCGGTGTTGAGGTGGGCGACGAATGCTTCGCTCGCATATCCCCATCCTGCTCTCTTTGTGAAAACGGCGCTACTGTAATTGTAAATCCATTCTCACACATAGAGGAAATAGGCTTTGAGGAATATGAATCCTTTATGCTCTGCTCTCTTTCGGCACGCAACGTATGCGGATATATACACACAGGAAGCGCATTAGGCGAAACAACCACAGACGGAGTTTACAGCACGCGCAGCATAATTCTCGAAAATGGAAAAATTATTGCAAAATCCCCCCTATTCTCTCCTGACGAGTTGTTGGTAACCGAGCTTGATCTTGGCTTGATTTCCGCCGAGCGACGCAGAAGCACTGCATTTAAGACAAAATCTCCCGATACATTACAAAACATCTTCTTCAATATGGAGCTGAACGATACGGTTTTGACAAAAAAAATCTCGTCGTCCCCGTTTATTCCCGAAGATGCGGAAGAAATCAAGTCACGGTGTGAGAAAATCCTCACTGCTCAGGCTTCTGGACTTGCGACGCGCATGACGCGAGCATTTGCAAAAACTCTCGTCATAGGCATTTCGGGCGGACTTGATTCCTGCCTTGCTATACTCGTTGCGGCAAGAGCTATGGATATGCTCGGCAAGGACAGAAAGGATATAATCGGTGTAACGATGCCCTGCTTCGGCACTACCGCTCGTACGAAATCAAACGCAGAGCTTCTTTGCTCCGCGCTGGGAGTTACGCTTAAATGCGTGAATATCGGAGAATCCGTCAAGCAGCATTTTTCCGACATCGGTCATGATGAGAGTAACCGCAACGTAGTATATGAGAACGCGCAGGCACGTGAGCGCACACAGGTAATAATGGATATTGCCAATATGGAAAACGGACTCGTCGTCGGTACGGGAGACCTCTCCGAGCTTGTTCTCGGTTGGGCAACCTACAACGGTGACCACATGTCGATGTACGGCGTAAACGCCGACGTTCCAAAGACTCTTATACGCCATATTGTTGCGTACTCCGCAGACGTTGCCGAAACCAACGGAAGCACGGCTCTTGCAGACGTTCTTCGCGACATACTGAATACCCCTGTAAGCCCCGAGCTTCTTCCTGCGGATGCGGACGGCAATATTGCGCAAAAAACCGAGGATCTCGTAGGTCCATACGAAATTCATGATTTTTATATCTATTATATGCTCCGCTACGGCTTCTCTCCCGACAAGCTTTACCGTATGGCAAAGCTCGCCCTCGGTGATAAGTACGACGACGAAACACTCCTTAAATGGCTCAAAAATCTCGTTCGCCGTTTCTTTAGTCAGCAGTTCAAGCGCTCATGCCTGCCGGACGGCCCAAGGGTGGGAACGGTTGGCGTTTCTCCCAGAGGCGCGCTTGCAATGCCGAGCGACGCAACCGCTTCGGAATGGCTAAAAATAGTAGAGGCTCTTTAAAATAAAAACTCGCCGTTGTTTCTACTAATGAAACAACGGCGAAGCTTTATTTATTCCGAAAGAATATTATTTATTTGATTTAAAAGCTCTGCATATTGCGATATGGAAGAATCTGAAATTTTATAAACGTATGCCTTATTGCGATTTCCTATATAAACCGTATTCTCCCTGAGGTACAAAGAACAGCTTTCATTTCCTCTGTAAAAGGTGAGCCTTGTGTCCCAATATCCCTTCTCGCTATTCATAACAGAATCATATTTTGCGTTTTCGGCAATATCATATATTTCAGAAATAAGCTCGCTTGCCCTTTCACCGTCAATTTTCTTTTCTGCCCCCACGGGAAACTCATCGGAGTACGTGGGCGCGGATATAAGCAACGTATCACTTCCCTCAATTCCCTTTTTGAGCCGATACATTGACACACTGCCGCTGATGCGGTCTGCAAAAGCCAAAGTAAGCACCAAGGTAGCTATTAAAACCGCGCTTATTATAAGCGTTATTATAATCGGTTTATTTCCACTTTTATTTTGCTTAGACATTTGTGCTCCTCTCTATACTAAACTACGCACATATTACCACATCTGCGCAAAAGCCGTCAAGTATTTTTTATAGATTTTTAATTTGTTTACACGAAGTTCAAAATTTCGGTATATAATTATACTGTTATATTATTACATCAATGTTTTTGGAGTTTATATGTCAGAATTTTTTAAAAGCTCTCGCGCACGCAAAATATACGGTATAGCCGCATTATCTCTTACACTTTTGTGCACCGTTTTGAGAATGCTTAGCATACTTTTCTTTTTCGACAAGGATATCGGATATTATCAATCGGGTACTGCTTTGCCTATAATTTTTGAGCTCCTTACGGTTATATCCTTAGTTGCGGCTACCGTTTTTTCACTTGTAAAGCCCGTAAGCATTTCCTCCAACAGCGCAAGTGACGCGCCTTACGTAAAATATCTCGCGCTCCTGCCTGCCGTCGGATTTGCGGTGTTTACCGTCATGTACGCCAAAGGAATTTTGGGAAATCTTGATACCTTCCGCTTTACTTGGCAGGTCGCACTCATGCTTATATCGTCAATCGGCGCGTGCGCTTTCTTCGTACTGACTGCGTTTACAAGGTCTCGCGCTAACGTAGTATATGTCTTGACGGGTTGCACGGCTGTTATATGGCTCGTATCAGCACTCGCGGGCTCTTATTTTGACAGCTTTGTGCAAATGAACTCTCCAAACAAAATAATATTTATCTTTGGCGCGCTTGGAGGTATGCTTCTCGTAGTAAACGAGATGCGCCGCGGACTTGACGAACAGAAAAAAGGCCTTCACCTTTTGGGTGCCACCGCCGCGTCAATTTTGCTTACGGCGTGCGCTCTGCCCTCAATAATTTGCTTTTTCGCAGGTGCTATGCCTTGGAACTACTCCTCACTCTATTACGATATAGCTTATCTTTCACTTGCGGTATTTTCCGTAGCAAGACTCGTTCAGCTGTGCTTCTGCAATAAAGCTGTTCCTCTCGACGAAAATACGTCGGAAATTGCAGCTGACGAAAATCAAGAACAGATTTAACGGAGTTTATTATGAACGCCAATGATAGAATACAGTGGTTTCACAAGATGGTTTCAGACGGGTGTTATCCGAACTCACACGACATATCAGAAAAGTTCTCGATTTCCTCAAGGCAGGCTCAACGAGATCTTGAGCACATGAGATCGACACTTGGCGCGCCCTTGGTTTACGATGCATCTCGCAAGGGCTACTATTATAAAACCGAATTTATTTTACCCTCCATGGTAAGCACGGAAAATGACTCGGATTATAACACAGTTCTTGCGGGACTTCGTGATTTCGTCGACACGTCCGCGCGGGTTTCCGTCGTCCAGATGCAGCTGCCCTACTCTGCAGTGCTTGAAATTCACGACAAGATCACCGTTATGAATCTACACAGCTTCATAGTCAAGGAGGAACGCGGTCACCGATACCGTTGTGAGTTTCCGAGCATTGAGCTGTTTTTGGGAATTATTATGTCAACGGGCGCGGAAATACGTATTGAGTCGCCCGACTGGCTTCGTGAGAAGCTCGTTGAGTTTGCAGAAAGAATACTTGATTCAAACAAATAAAAACAGGGGGCTCCGTCTTTAGCACAGAGCCCCTTTTGATTATTTATCGATCTTCTTTATCTTCGGAATATTTCCGACGCCTGCGGCAACTATTGCCGTTATTATTATTTCAGGAATCATATAAAGTCCGTTGTAGAATATCGAATAAACCAGCGACAGTCCCTTGCCGCTGAAATTATTGAGTATAAATTCTCCTATCTTATACGTTGCCTTTGCTTCACCGAAGAACCACTCCGCCCACGCGCCGTAGAAAATATATCCCGACACTATGTGACAAAGGTAACGGAGCGAAAGAGCAACAATAACACCAAGCACAAGTGCGACTATTTTATTCTTTACGCATCCGCGGAAAATTCCGCCCACACCGAGAATTGTGTAAGCAAGCAGGTAATCAATAATAATTACCGCAATTGCAACCCACACGCCCATGTAGTCACTTGACGAGGGAGTAAACAGAGCAAGCACCGTTTTACCCATCATAAGCGAAATAAGTATCTGTATGCACGAGTATACGAACGAGGAGAAAAATCCCCACCTGAGTCCGTACATATAGGAAATAATTACTATCGGCAGCATACTTGCCAACGTAAAGCCCCCGCCCATAGGCAGGCTGAGGAAAGGAATAAACTCGCACACCACGGAAAGCACCGTAGCGACGGCGAGCATGACGGCAGATACCGTCAATCTTTGAGTTTTGAATGTCATATAAGACACCTCCAAAAAAAATACTAAAACCGCACGGAAATCTCCGTGCGGTTGAATTTTTTCTAAGTGTCAATGACAATAGAAAACCAATCTCCCTACGCCGGCATTATCCGTATCAGGTTAAAGGGTTCGGCTCTCGCCGTCTCAGCCATTATGGGCACCCCCGATTTCTATGCGATTTTGCAAGGGTATTATATCACGCCTTTCGCCGTTTGTCAATACCCATTTTAATTTAAAATATCAATAATGGAAATTCGCGCCGACGCTTTTCATGCTGACGCTTGAAAGTAACGCTTCATCAACGACTATTCTTTCCTTATAGGAAACGAGTCTTTCTTCAAGAAGCTGACTCTTAAGAAGATTAAGAAATACGTACGTTCCTTCCTCAGTAACGAAAAAGTCCTTGTTGGCTTCCTTTGCGTAGCCGCCGTCATCAAGCTTATATTTCATTACGATATGAATACCGTAGTCCGACTCGACACGTCTTATCTCGCCGTCGGTCATCTCGAAGAGAGCCTCGATTACCTCCGGAGAGTCGTAATCGCTATTCTCCGTAAGATAATACCCATTCGGATACTGTGTCATTCCCTCGTCCTCGCCATATTTTTCAACGAGACTGTCAAAAAGCGTATACTCTCCCTCTCTCGCTTCGTTTTCCATAATAGATTGAATCTTATCGGACAGCGCAATCAACTCATCTGTCGTCATCTTACGGGTAAGTATATTTCCGTCGTTGTCAAGCAAAGCGTTTCTCTGAGTGGGCGCGCTATCCGTTCCCTTTTCGTCGTACGCTATTCTTTCATTTCCCTCTGCATCGGTCTCCACGTATACGATGTCACCGTTTTTATCCTTGACTATCTTGCCGTTGTCATCATACTTTTGCATTGCCTTTTGATCGTATGCAATTTTCTTCAAAGAAATATCGGAATAATATATATCGTCTCCGTTTGCGTCGATTTCGTAAACCACCTCACTCGTATAGAAGAAAATATGTCTGAACTTTACGTAGTTTTCCTTGTAGTATTTCTCATAGTTTGACGCATCAATCAACGCGCCGCCCTTACCGAAAAGCGTATCGTTAAGAAGTGAAATTTTTGCTTCCATAATATATGCATCACGTAAAACGTCAATATTCGCACCGTACTCCGCAAGCTTAGCATTAAGGTTTGCCTTTGAGCCGTTTCCGTCACTCTGAATAAGCGTGTCTATCTCTGCGTTAATTTCCGCAATAGTAGAGTCGGAAAGCTTAAGTCCCATCTCGTCAAAAAGCGCAAGTGCCGCAAGATAAGTTTTAGCATTATCAAGAACCATTGACGTATAGTATTTATTGTACGTTCCACCCGATGACGGATCGATCACTGTATCCCAAAAGGAATCAAGCTTTGCTTGATTTCCAAAGGCATACGCCGAAGCAAGATTGCCCTTCATTCTCGACATAAGGAGCATATACGTGTTTATGCTCATTTCCGTGTCGTCGATTGACATAAGCGTTTTTCCTTTTGACGAACAGCTGCATAGACCTACCGCTATAAGAATGCACGCAAGTGTCAATACAAGTATTCTTTTTATACAAGACTTCATTTTTTATTCCCTTTCAGTTTCCTGATTTTCCTTTATTATTTCACTGTATCTTCTAAATAGCTTCAAAAGCAGCTCGGGTACGTTATCTCCCGATTGCTTTTTGACGTTTATACTCGGATTTTCACCGCCACCGAGGCGCAATCTGCCGCGAAATTCGTTTGAAAGCTCATGCCAGACAAGATAATCAACGTAATTACATTTCAGCTTGACTATGCTCGGCTCCTCTATTACAGAAGTAATTCCGCATTTTTGCGCAGATGCCTTTACGAGCGCGACGGTAAGAAGATTTGTTACACACTTGGGTGCTTCGCCATAGCGGTCGATAAGCTCGTCGAGAACGTCCTCTCTGTCCTCCTCGCACTCAATTGATGCTATCTTCTTATAAAGTCCCATTCGCTGTGCGGCATACTTAACGTACCTTTCGGGAATATAGGCGTCACACTTCAAGGTAACCGTACACTCAACCTTCTGTTCAACCTTCTCTCCCTTTTCTTCGAGAACAGCCTCGTTTAAAAGCTTGATATAAAGCTCGTATCCGACAGCATCAAGATGTCCGTGCTGTTCAGCGCCGAGAAGATTTCCCGCGCCTCTTATCTCAAGATCGCGTATAGCAATCTTAAAGCCTGCGCCAAACTCCGCGTAGTCACGTATGGTTTCAAGTCGCTTAGTTGCAACCTCGTTTATCGCTCTGTCGCGCGGATAGGTAAAGTATGCGTAAGCGCGCCTTGCCGAACGTCCGACACGTCCTCTTATCTGGTGTAGCTGAGAAAGTCCGAGACGGTGTGAGTTCTCAACTATGAGCGTATTCGCATTAGGAATATCAACACCTGTTTCGATAATAGTCGTACATACGAGTATATCTATCTCGCCGCGAAGCATTTCTTCCCAGATGTCCTCAAGTCTGTCCTTATCCATCTTTCCGTGGGCAACCGTTATCCTTGCCTCGGGTATGGTGCGGGAAAGCCTTGCGGCGCACCCGTCGATATTCTCAACGTTATTATATAGATAAAATATCTGTCCTCCGCGCCTGAGCTCTCGCCTTATTGCGTCTATCACTATAAGCTCATCGTGTTCAAGAACGTAGGTCTGTACGGGTAATCTGTCCGTAGGCGCTTCGTCAAGCACCGATATATCTCTGATACCGCCAAGAGCCATATTAAGCGTTCTCGGTATGGGAGTTGCCGTAAGAGTCAGCACGTCGATATTTCCCGAAATCTGCTTTAAGCGCTCCTTGTGCGTCACTCCAAAGCGCTGCTCCTCGTCAATAACGAGCAAGCCGAGATCCTTAAATTCAACGTCCTTTGATACGAGCCTGTGCGTACCTATGATAATATCCGTGTTTCCGTTCTTTAATTTTCTTATAGACTGTGCCTGCTGCTTCGAAGTCCTGAAGCGCGACACCATATCTATATTTACGGGCAAGCCTCTCATACGCGCGCTGAACGTTTGATAATGCTGAAGCGCGAGAATTGTCGTGGGAACGAGCACCGCGACCTGCTTTCCGCCAAGCACCGCCTTATATGCCGCGCGCATCGCCACCTCGGTCTTACCGAAGCCAACGTCACCGCACAGAAGTCTGTCCATAGGAACAGCGGTCATCATATCCTTTTTAATATCCGCGATCGCGTCGAGCTGTCCGTCGGTTTCCTCAAACTCAAATGCCGCCTCAAAGTCGGTCTGCATTATATCGTCGGGTGGGAACGCGTAGCCCGGCTTACGGCTTCTCTCTGCATAAAGTTGAATAAGCTCCTTGGCAATATCCTTTGCTGCCGCCTTGGCACGTGCCTTTGCTCTGCCCCATTCAGTACCGCCGAATTTTGAGAGCTTAACAAGTCCGTCGTCGCCGTGAGCGCCGATATATTTAGATACCATATCGAG
>SVQL01000106.1 GCA_015065365.1 Oscillospiraceae bacterium
CAGTATTGGAAAATACCCATTTTTCATCTACAAAATCGAACTAAAAAATTTCGCCCGAAAAAAGCAAAAAAGCCTTGAAAAATCAAGGCTTTTTGCGGCGATATCTTTTTTATCGCCCTTTTATGGCGGAGAAGGAGAGATTTGAACTCTCGCGCCGGTATTACCGGCCTACACCCTTAGCAGGGGCGCCTCTTCGGCCTCTTGAGTACTTCTCCATTTTGGGGCTGCCGTTTTCAAGCCCGTATGTAATATTATACCCCACTTTGCTCTTTTTGTCAATACGTTTTTTACATCTTTTCAAAAACTTTTTGGCATCGCAAACAAGAAGTATTTTATTAACTGTTTTATTAGTATATTGCTCTCGGGCCGCCTATGTATTTAGGACGTGTGCGGGCGCAAATTACCCTTGCCTCGCCTATTTTTTCAGTAGAAATTCTGACAGGTACTGCCACTGCTCTCAAATGCATTCCGATAAGCGTACCTCCAATGTCAATCCCCGCGTGCGCCTTTACAGACTCCACAGCAACGGGCTTCTCAAGCGTATCGTAAGTAACGGTCGCAAAGCTTCCTCCCGCCTTGGGTGCGGGACGGACGCAAACCACTTCAAGTCCGTATCTCTCGGCACACTCTGCCTCAAGAATAATAGCTCTGTTCAAATGCTCACAGCACTGCGCGGCAATATATATTCCCTTCCCTTGAAGAACGGGATAAATTCCGTCAAAAACCGCCTTTGCAACAGGCTTCACGGATGCATGCCCTATTGTGTTGCCCGTAACCTCAGACGTTGAACAGCCTACAACGAAAATATCTCCCCTGCCTATGCCTGCCGTTGCTACTATTTCCTCTGTCGCGCGTCTAGCCTCGTCTGTTATTTCCTCAAGTCTCTTTTCGAGCTCGGCGGACATTACTGCCGTTCCGTCAGCGTTATATTTCACGTCATTCATATCGTCACCTCAAAAAAGCATGGGCCGCCGCGCCTGCTTCGCCAAACGGCAACTCGGCGCAACAGCCCAAATCATTTAAAATTATTCAGCGTCAGCTACTGCTTCCTCAACTGCCGCTTCCTCGGGCATAGCCTCTGCCTCTGCCTGCGCCTCATCGAGAAGTGCGCGGATAGAAAGGCTTACCTTGTGGTTTTCCTCATCGATAGCTATGATCTTTGCGTCAATTTCCTGACCGAGTTCAAGAACATCAGCGGGCTTGCCGATCTTCTCCTGAGCAATCTGGGAAATATGGATAAGTCCGTCAACACCGTCTACGATCTCTGCAAATGCTCCAAAGGGCATCATGTTTACGATCTTAACGGAAGCTACGTCACCCACTGCATACTTAGAGGTGAAGATGTACCAAGGATTGTCGCAATCCTTCTTATATCCCAGAGAAATACGCTTCTTTTCAGCATCGAAGCTCTTTACGAATACCTCGATAACCTGACCAACCTCAAGAACGCTTGCAGGGCTGGAGATAGGCTTCCAGGAAAGCTCGGTCTTATGTACCATTCCGTCAACGCCGCCGAGATCTACGAACGCGCCGTAAGAGGTCATGCTCTTAACTGCGCCCGTAAATACCTTGCCCTCTTCCATAGCAGCCCAAAAAGCAGCCTCCTGAGCGCGTCTTTCCTCTCTCTGAACGAGTCGGATAGAGCCGATTGCCTTCTTACCCTTGATCTCGATAACCTTAAGGCTTACCTCAGTTCCCTTAAGAGCATCAAGGCTCTCGTCCTTCGGTACGCCGGTCTGGGATGCGGGAACGAATACGCGGTTAGCGTCAACTACGACGGAAACTCCGCCCTTAACTACTTCAACAACCTTTCCGGTAAGAACGTCGCCGTTCTCAGCAGCCGCTACGATCTTCTGCCAGTTACGGTCAGAATCAACGCGCTTCTTGGAAAGCTCTGCAAAGCCCTCGATATCGCTTACGCGGATAACGAACGCTTCGATCTGGTCGCCGGGCTTATAAGCTTCGGTAAGCTTAACGCTTGCGTCGTCCGTGATCTGCTCAGCCTTGATAAGGCCGGTAACCTGTGCGCCGAGATCGAGATAAAGCTCTGCATCGGTAACAGACGTTACGGTTCCGGTTACGGTGTCTCCTGTATTTAAAGTTTTGATTTCTGTCGCATCAAACAGTTCTGCAAAATTTTCATTCATTTCGCTCATGGTTTTATATACCTCCTGAATTACGCCTGACGGGGTTGATGCACCCGCGGCTATGCCCACTTTCGTGTGAGCTGACGTTATTAAATTGCAAACCGCGAGCTCCTCGGGATTTTCTATCCAGAAGGTCTGCGGACAATTTTCTTTACAAATGGAATACAACTTGGCCGTATTCGAGCTTTCTCTGCCGCCTATGACTATCATTACGTCACACTCAGCGGAGAGACGTGCTGCTTCGGTCTGCCTTAATTCCGTAACACTACATATTGTATCAAAAATTAAGGCATTTGTATATAGTTTTTTTGAAATTTCTTGAGTTTTTTTCCATTCCGCCAAATTTTGAGTCGTTTGAGCCACTAAAATTGGTGTTTTTTGCAATAACTCTTTACTTTTTTCGGTTTCTACGAGCGATTTAAGCTCATCAGCCGAAGAAATTACGTCCTTGCCGTAGTCAAAATAGCTCATTATTCCCACGACCTCGGGGTGTGTTGCCGTGCCGAGCAAAATAAAATGCTTGTCGGGGCATGAATTGTTTTGGGCTATTTTGTGTATCTTTTTGACAAACGGGCACGTGCAGTCGCAATACTTGAAATAGGGATTTTTTTCGGAGCACTCCCGAAGCGTCTCCTCATCCTGCTTTGGAATTCCGTGAGCGCGGACGAATACGGTTACGGGCGCGCTCTGCGTTGCTTCCTCGGAAAGCGCTCTTATTGAAGAAATATCCGTCACTCTCACGCCAGCCGCGTAAAGCTCCGCATTATAAGTTTCATTGTGAATAAGCGTACCGAGCGTGTATATTCTCTCGCCCTCCGACTTATTTTCAAGTCGCTTTTCAAGCTCATCGGTTGCTCTTTTGACACCAAAGCAAAAGCCGGCGTTCTTGGCAATAACTATATTCATTTTGACGACTTCCGATTCTTCTTGTATTCCTTCGGATCAAATCCCTCTCCGAGCGTACATACACGATCGAAAATCCTATCGGTCATTCTTGCGTAAACTCCCGACTCGTCCTTGCTGTATTCAAACTCCTCAAACGGTATGGCATCTCCGATTATAACGTATGTTTTGCCAAAGAGCTTCATTTTATTGTTTTTACGCCAGATATATACAGGTACAACGGGCGCGCCGACTCTTGCGGTAATAAGCGCTGCGCCGTTTTTGGTCTTCGTCTCGCGGGGATCAACTCCGACGTATCTGTGTCCCTGCGGGAAAATACCGAGGCAGCAACCGTTTGACACGATGTTGACCGCGTGCTTTACAGCACCGACGTCGTTACCGCCTCTGTCAACGGGAAACGCGCCAAGACTTCTTATCAGCGGAGCAAGAAGCGGGATCTTAAAAAGCTCCTTCTTCGCCATAAAATGCACCTGGTGCTGTCTGAAAGCAAGACAAACGACGATGGGGTCAACTGCCGACACGTGATTTGCGCAAACCACGTATCCACCGTACGGAGGCTCCTTTTCGCGGTTGACGACTCTCATATTAAAGAATGCTCTGAAAACCCAGCCTATGGTCGAGTAGGCAAATCTGAAAAACTTACTGCCGCGAGGGTCCTTCTTCTTCAATTCCTTTTTTCTGTTACTCAATTGGTCTTATGACCTCACTTCCTTAAATCTTTCTTATATCTCACAGCCCGACTTACGAACCAGCTCTATAACCGCCTCGACGGTCTCGTCAAAGGTCATGTCGGAGTTGTCCATAAATACTGCATCCTCTGCGGCAGCCGTGGGGGCTACGTCGCGCGTGCTGTCGCGCTCGTCTCTCTGACGCATATCGTTTAGCACGTCCTCATAGATTACCGTCTGTCCCTTTTCAACAAGCTCCTTATAACGTCTTTGCGCGCGGCACTCCTCGGAAGCCGTAAGGAAAATCTTTACCTCGGCATCGGGAAGAATGACCGTTCCGATATCTCTGCCGTCCATGATAACGCTGTTTTTCTTGGCAATATCTCTTTGTGTATCAAGCAAAAAAGCTCTTACCGCACCGATTGCGGACACCTTTGAGGCATAAGTGGACATTTCGGGAGTGCGAATTCGCTCGCCCGTGTCCTCTCCGTTAAGATATACGTGCTGCTTTCCGTCCACGTACTTTATTTCAAGCGAAATATCGGGAAGGCAGGAAATAACTCCCTCTGTATCGTCAGCAGATATTCCCTTTGACTTAACGTAAAGCCCTACGGTTCTGTAAAGAGCGCCCGTGTCAACGTAAACGATGCCGAGCTTTGCGGCAACCGCTCTTGCAACAGT